>DASUFM010000798.1:0-7928 GCA_036274535.1 Blastocatellia bacterium | reverse complement strand
ACGGCAAGCTCTACACTCTGGGGGTGACTGCGATCCTCTCCTGTTTCGACGCAAACAGCGGCGAACTGAAATGGCGCAGGGAATTCGGCGCGCCAGACACATCGAAGATGTTTTGCGGCACGGCGTTTTCCCCGGTCGTCGATCAGGACAATCTGATTGTTTACGTCGGTGACGACATCAAAGGCGGCTCTATGTTCGGGCTCGATCCGGCCACAGGCGGGGAGCGATGGAAGTGGACGGGCGAAGGGCCGGGATACGCCTCGCCCATCGTCGTCAATATTGAAGGCGCGCGGCAGATCGTCACGATGACCGACAAATCGGTCATCGGAATCGAATCGAAGACCGGCAAATTGCTGTGGCGAATGCCGTGGCCCGACGAGTGGAACGAGAACATCGTCACGCCCGTTCTCTACAAAAACATGCTGATTTTTTCCGGCGTCCGCAAAGGCACGGTGGCCGCGCAAGTGACGAAAAACGGCGCCGAGTGGGCGGTGAAGCAGGTCTGGCATAATCCCGAAATCGCCATGTATATGAACTCACCCGTGCTCGAAGGCGATTATCTGTTCGGGATGTCGTCGAAGCGCAAGGGGCAATATTTCTGCCTGGAAGCCGCGACCGGCAAAGTCTTGTGGATTACCGAAGGCCGCGAAGGCGCCAACGCCGCGATCCTCAACGCGAAAGACGCGCTGCTGATCCTGACCAGCGACGCCAACCTGATCGTGGCCAAGAAGAGCGCGAACGGCTTCCGGCAGGTCGCGAAATATTCCGTGGCCGACAGGCCGACTTACGCGCATCCGACGCCGACGGGTAAAATGATTTTGATCAAGGATGATGCGGCGATGATGTTGTGGGGCGTGGAATAAACATAGAATTTGTTGATTTGAGATGAACGAACGGCGCGGCTATGATTGAGAAAGTATGTTGATCACTGATTTCCAACAAGTCCTGTCTTCACCCATTCTGGCTTACGAGGAAGGGCTTAATTTTTTCGAGGGAAAAGGAATGCTCAACGAAACTCTGCGCCGGTTAGCCGAGGACCTGGACAAGCACGGCATTGAGTACAACGTGATTGGCGCGATTGCCTTGAATCAACATGGCTATCAACGGTTCACGGTTGACATCGATCTTCTACTCTCCAAAGAAGGGCTTGAGAAATTTCATGAAGAGTTGGTTGGTCGTGGGTACCGGCCTGCTTTCGAAGGCGCGCGTAAGAAGTTTCGTTCGACCGATAGAAACGTTCCAATAGAAATCATCATTACCGGCGAATATCCCGGCGATGGAAAGCCGAAACCCATCAGCTTTCCCGATCCCAGGGAGAACCGTATAGTCATTGACGGCATCAACACTGTTACGCTGGAGATGTTGATCAACCTCAAACTGGCTTCCGGCATGACCGATCCGGGCAGGCTTAAAGACCTTGCCGATGTCCAGGAACTGATCAAGATCAAAGGACTCAAATCCAGTTTCGCCGAAAGATTGCACCCCTTCGTGCGCGAGAAGTTTCTTGAATTGTGTCGCGGCGTCGAACAATCCGAAGGCGCTGAATAAAAGGCATCCATATTTGACTTCGTCTGATTGGGATCACGGAGGAGCCCGATGAAAACCGTCCTACGCTGTCTGGCGTTGTCGCTGCTGGCGGCGCCTTCGCTCTTTTCTTCATCGCCGGTTGCGGCGACTGAGATAAAAAATAAAGAAGAAGCCGTCGCTTCGATCGAGAAGCGCAAGGCCGAAATGATCAAGCTCAGCGACCAGATCTGGGCATACGCCGAGACCGCGCTGCGCGAGCACAAGTCGTCGAAGGCGCTCTCCGATTACGCCGAGCGGCAGGGCTTCAGGGTTGAGCGCGGGATTTCCGGAATGCCGACTGCATTCATCGCGTCTTACGGGCAGGGACAGCCCGTCATCGGCATTCTTGGCGAATTCGACGCGCTGCCCGGCATCTCGCAGAAAGTCTCGCCGGTCAAGGAACCGCTCGAAGCCGGCGCGCCCGGCCACGGCTGCGGCCACAATCTCTTCGGCGTGGCCAGCCTGAGCGCGGCCATCTCGATCAAGGAATTGATCGCCGCCGGCAAGCTCAAAGGGACGATTCGTTTTTACGGTACGCCGGCGGAAGAATCGGTTTACGGCAAGGTTTACATGACGCGGGACGGCATATTCAAAGACCTGGATGTTTGCCTGGCGTGGCATCCGGCGACTGAAACCCAGGCGGATGTTGACAGCACGCAGGCCCTGGTCGATTTCATCGTAGAGTTCAAGGGCAAGGCCGCGCACGCCGCCCTGGATCCGTGGAACGGGCGCAGCGCGGTGGACGGCCTTGAAGCCTTCACGCACGGCGTCAACCTGCTGCGCGAGCACGTCAAACCGACAGTCCGCATTCATTACGCGATAGTCAAAGGCGGAGACGTGCCAAACGTCGTGCCCGAATACGCCAAGGTCTGGTGCTGGGCCCGCGATTCAAAGCGCGCGGGCGTAGAACCGGTCCTGCAGCGTTTACGCGAAATCGCAGACGGCGCCGCGCGCATCGCCGGAGTCGAATCGAAATTCACTATCCAGTCCGGCTGCTACGAAATACTGGTCAATCTGGCCGGCGCGAAACTGCTGCAACAAAATCTGGAGTGGATGGGCCCGATCAAGTACACGGAAGAGGAGCAGGAATTCGCGCGGGCCATACAACGCGCGACAGGCTCCGAGCAGAAAGGACTCAATGGCTCGATCAAGCCGCTGGAAGATCCGAAACCGAATCCGCCCGGCGGCTCGACTGACGTCGGCGATGTGAGCTGGGTAGTCCCGACGCTGCACCTTTCGGTCACTACCGCGCCACAAAGCGCCTGGCACGCCTGGCCAGTAGTGGCTTGCGGCGGGATGTCCATCGGACACAAAGGAATGATGCTCGCGTCGAAGACGCTTGCGGCGACCATGGTCGATTTGTTCGAGGACGCCAAAGCGCGCGAGGCGATTCAGGCCGAGTTTAAAGAGAAGACCAAAGGCTTCGTCTACAAACCTTATATTTCAGACGGGCCGCCGCCGTTGCCGAAGGAATAGCTGATGGAATTGCCGGGCATTTCAAAAATCAGGCTCTGTCTGAATCATGGCCCAGTCTGGAGAAGGTTTATTGCTTCGGCGATTTTCTTCGGCGGCGGACTTTTTATTTCAAAAATTCTTTCTTACAGATTACGCAACGGCGGCTGGGATATGGATTGGGGAGATAAATTGGGAGAATCGCTAATCTCCGGCATTCTCTTCGGTATTTACGCGGCTTGGCCCAGAAAAAGTGTTGGCAAAAACGAGCAAGGCGAGCGGCAGAGTTCGTAACGTCATGAACATTCTCTACATCACCGCCGGCGCCGCCGGAATGTATTGCGGCAGTTGTTTGCGCGACAATGCGCTTGCCACGGAATTGATCAGGCAGGGGCACGACGTCACGCTGCTGCCGCTTTACACGCCGACGCTGACTGATGAGCCGAATGTCAGCAGCGCGAAGACCTTCTTCGGCGGGATCAGCGTCTACCTGGAACAGCGATCGAGCCTCTTCCGCCACACGCCGCGCTGGCTTGACAAGTTCTGGGATTCTCGATTCGCTCTCAGGGCCGCGTCGAAGCGATCAATCGCGGTCGATCCCGATTCGCTCAGCGAATTGACAATATCGATCCTCAAGGGCGAGCGCGGCAATCAGGGCAAGGAGATCGGCAAACTGGTGGATTGGCTGAAGACCCAGCCTCCGTATGACGTCGTCGATATGCAGAATTCGATGTTGATCGGATTAGCCCGCCCGATCAAAGAGGCCACGGACCGCCCGGTCTGCTGCACGCTTCAGGGCGAAGACCTGTTTCTGGACGGGATGCGCGAACCTTATCGCAGCCGGGCGCTCGAATTGATTCGCGAGCAGGCGAAATACGTCGACGCTTTCATCGCGGTCAGCGACTATTACGCCGGCCATATGTCAGGTTATCTGGGAATTCCGCGCGAAAAGATTCACGTCGTCCCGCTCGGCATCAATCTGAAAGATTACGAGGCGTTAAGCGCGCCGCTCCGCCCGCGCGAGAACGGCGATTTCACCATAGGCTATTTCGCGCGCGTGGCGCCGGAAAAGGGGTTGCGCGAATTGGCCGAAGCCTATCGCCTGTTGCGCAAGCGCGACGATTTTCCGCCGGCGCGTCTCGAAGTCGCGGGCTATCTCGCGCCCGAGCACAAAAGCTACCTGCGCGAGATCGAGCGGGATATACAAGAGTGGGGATTCGGCGGAGAGCTCCATTATCACGGCGCTCTGGAGCGTGAGGCCAAGCTGCGTTTCTTACAGAACATAGACGTTCTCTCAGTCCCGACTACTTACGCCGAGGCCAAAGGCCTGTCGGTGATCGAAGCGATGGCCGCCGGCGTGCCGGTCGCACAACCGGCCAAGGGTTCGTTTACTGAAATCGTCACACGCACAGGCGGCGGGTTATTGTGCGAACCGAACGACGCGGCGAGCCTGGCTGAAGCCATCTACTCGCTATGGAAAAACCCCGAATTGGCGAACGACCTCGCGAAACGCGGCGCGGCCGGAGTCCGCAAACATTATTCAGTCAGCCGGATGGCGTCGCGGGCGATCGAGGTATATGCCAGTCTTAAACAATAGGCCCTATAGGTCTTATAGACCCTATTGAGGAGACAACATGAGGTTGAAATTTCCATTTCGCCGATGCGTTTCGGTCGCGCTGGCGTTGATTTTGATGTCTCTGTCGACTTTGGGCGTGGCGCCTGAAACACATCGCTTCACGCCGAAGATCGGTTATCTGACTTTCGCCAAACGCGAGCCGGTTTTGCGCGTCAAGCCCGGCGACATAGTTGAAACCAATTCGTTGTGGGGCGACTGGTACGAGCGGGCTGGCGGCGCATGGCCCGGCGAAGTCGGGCCGTTTTATATTGAAGGCGCGACTCCCAACGACACGCTCGTCGTCAAGATCCTGAAGCTGCGTCCGAATCATGACACGGCCGTTTCGACGCATTCGCCCGGATTCAGCGCGCTCGCCAACGACCGTCGCACGCCGATGCTCAACGATCCTACTCCGGCCAAACGCTTCATCTGGAAAATCGACCGCGAGCGCAATCTCGGCACACTCGATCTTCCAAACAGCAAAATGAAGCGCATCGAAGTCGAGTTGAAGCCGATGCTCGGGCGAGTGGCCGTCGCGCCGCAGGGCGAAGAGTCGTGGGCCGGACTCTGGCCCGGCGATTTCGGCGGCAATATGGACGCGTCCGATGTTTGCGAAGGCGCGACCGTTTATCTTCCGGTCTTCCACGAAGGCGCGCTCTTCTATTTCGGTGACGGCCATGCGCTGCAGGGCGACGGCGAGGTCTGCGGCTCCGGACTTGAAACGAGCATGGATGTGACGTTTCAATTCGATCTGATCAAAGGCAAGAGGATTCGCTGGCCGCGCATAGAGAATGGCGAATATATAATGGCGACGGGCAGCGTCCGCCCACTGATGGACGCCTTCCGCATAGCTCAGATAGAATTGATCGACTGGCTGGTGGACGATTACGGCTTTGAAAAATGGGAAGCTTTTCAGATAGTTTCGCAGGTCGGTGTGACGCGCGTCGCCAACGCGGTCGACCCGAACTACACCGTAGTCGCCAAATTCCCCAGGAAATATTTGCCGAAGAACTGAAGGAGATAATAAGCAGTTGCTCGAACTCACCAACCTGACCAAAGAATACGCAACGCCGCGAGGCCCGCTGCCGATCCTTTCCGGCATCAATCTGACATTCCAACGCGGCGACGCCGTGGCGATTATGGGGCCGTCGGGCAGCGGTAAAAGCACGTTGCTGTATGTTGTCGGCGCGTTGGATCCGCCGACATCCGGAACGGTCACGCTCGATAAACAGAACCCTTTCGAACTAAGCGAGCCGGCGATGGCCGCGTTCCGCAATCAGAAGATAGGCTTCGTATTCCAGGATCACTGCCTGTTGCCGCAATGTTCCGTGCTGGAAAACGTGTTGGCGCCGACGCTCGTCGCCGGCGCCGGCGGCGATTACGTCGAACGCGCCAAAAAGCTGCTGGAGCAGGTCGGATTGTCCGAACGGCTGGATCATCGCCCTGCAGAGTTGTCGGGCGGTGAAAAACAGCGCGTGGCCATCGCCCGCGCGCTGATCCGCGAACCACTGTTGCTGTTGTGCGACGAGCCGACAGGCAATCTCGACCGCCATTCTGCCGAGAACGTCGCCTCGCTGCTCCTCGACCTTCACGAACAGCGGCAGACTATACTGATCGTGGTCACGCACAGCGCGGAACTCGCCGCGAAATTTCCCGCCCGGTACGAACTGATCGAACGAAAACTCAGGCAGGTATGATTCCATATTTTCGATTCTCCACTCTCCATTCTCTGGCAGGTAATGGAGAATAGCTTTCATTTAATGAGCGCTTTAACTTTAGTCAAACGCAATCTCACTCATTACTGGCGCACAAATCTGGCGGTCATTCTAGGCGTGGCGACGGCCGTGGCCGTGCTGGCGGGCGCGTTGCTCGTGGGCGATTCGGTGCGCGGGAGCCTGCGCAATCTGGCGCTGGCCCGATTGGGCAGGACGGATCTGGTCATCTCGGCCTCGGGGTTTTTCCGCGAGCGATTGGCCGACGACCTGCAATCGCATGATCAATTCGCCGCCAATTTCAACGGCGCCTGCCCGATCGTCGCGCTCGAATCCGTGGTCACGCGCGACGAGAACAAGGCGCGGGCCGGCGGCGTGCAGGTTTACGGCGTCGACGAACGCTTCTGGAAGTTTCATGGGGTGAACGTCAAGACGCCCGAAGGCAATGACATATTGGTCAGCGACGCGCTGGCGCGGGAGTTGGGCGCAAAACAGGGCGACACGCTGATCCTGCGCATCGAAAAGCCGTCGGCGATCCCCGCCGAATCGCTGCACGGGCGCAAGGACGATCTGGGCCGCACGGTCAGGTTGACGACGCGTGAGGTTTTGCCGGCAAACTCGCTCGGAGAATTTTCGCTGCGGCCGCAGCAGGGCAGTGTGCGCGCCGTCTTTGTCGAACTGAAAAGACTGCAAAGGAATTTAGAACAGAACGGCAAGGCCAACGCGATTTTGTTATCCGCGAAAAACGGTCAGGCGCGACAGACGGCCGAAGCCATGCTTAAAGACAGATTCACGCTGGCCGACCTGGGGTTGAAATTGCGCGCGCTTGAAGCCCAACAGTCAGTCTCGCTGGAAAGCGACAGCGCGGTGATCAGCGACGCGCTGGCCGAGAGCGCTAAAGCGGCGGCGAAGAAATTGAATCTCCCAACGGCGTCGTTTCTGACTTATCTGGCCAATGCTATACGCGTTGGCGACAAAGAGATTCCGTATTCGCTGGTGACCGGCGTCGATTACGACGCCGCGTCGGAACCTTCGCCAGTTACGCTGAATGATTGGGCGGCGCGCGATCTGGGCGCAAAGCCGGGCGACGAACTGACGTTTGAATATTACATTTGGAAAGACGAAGGCCAACTCGACACTAAACAGGCGACATTCAAACTCGCAGATGTCACGCCGATGCAGGGTTTAGCCGCCGATCGCGACCTGGCTCCAGAATATCCGGGCATCACCGAAGCTAAAAGTCTGGCTGACTGGGACCCGCCGTTTCCGATCGAACTCAGCCGCGTTCGCGATATAGACGAAGAGTATTGGAACAAATATCGCACGACGCCGAAAGCCTTCATCCCGCTCGCCGCCGCGCAGAATTTGTGGGGGACGCGATATGGCAAGCTCACTTCCATTCGGATTTTGGCCCCGCGGGGAACGGATTCGACGGCTGCTCTGCGAAGTTATGAGGCGGAACTGCGTAAGACGCTAGACCCCATCGAGATGGGATTTTCGGCGCAATCAGTCAAAGAACAAAGCCTGCAAGCTTCGCGCGGCGCGACCGACTTCGGCGAATACTTCACATATTTCAGTTTCTT
>DASUFM010000797.1:0-3850 GCA_036274535.1 Blastocatellia bacterium | reverse complement strand
GCGATCAAATTTCTCTTTCGCCATATTCGTGTCGCTCCTAAATCTCCTATCTAATCTCTATTTGGATGCTCCTTGAACTTTAGCAATGATCTCTTCGCTCACGCTCTTCGGCGCCTCCTCATAACGATGAAAATGCATCGTCGAAGACGCGCGGCCCTGCGTCATCGAGCGAAGATCGGTTTCATAGCCAAACATTTCCGCGAGCGGAACCATCGCGGTAATGATCTGCGTGCCGGGACGCGAAACCATTCCCTCGATCCGACCGCGGCGCGAGTTGATGTCGCCGGTGACCGATCCCATGTACTCTTCCGGAGTAACGACCTCGACCTTCATCACCGGTTCGAGCAGCGCCGGGCTGGCCGCCTTGGCGGCGTTCTTGAACGCGATCGAACCCGCGATTTTGAACGCCATTTCAGACGAGTCGACTTCGTGGAAGCTGCCGAAAACCAGCCGGACCTTGATGTCCACCAGTTCGTAACCCGCCAGAACGCCGCCCTCCATCGCCTCGACCACGCCTTTTTCGACAGCCGGAATGTATTCTCTGGGGATCGCTCCGCCGACGATCTCGTTGATGAACTCGAAACCGGCGCCCGGTTCGTTTGGCTCTATCTGCAGCACGGCGTGGCCGTACTGGCCGCGGCCGCCGGTCTGGCGAACGTAACGCTCTTCGCCCTTGGCCGGTTTGCGAATCGTCTCGCGGTAAGCGACCTGCGGTTTGCCGACGTTGGCCTCGACCCCGTACTCGCGCTTAAGGCGATCAACGATGATTTCCAGGTGTAGTTCGCCCATTCCCGAAATGATCGTCTGATTCGTCTCCCTGTCGGTGGTGACGCGGAAAGACGGATCTTCCTGGGCCAGACGACCCAGCGCGAGGCCGAGTTTCTCCTGGTCCGGACGGGTCTTCGGCTCGATGGCGAGCGAGATCACCGGCGTCGGGAATTCCATCGCTTCGAGAATCACCGGAGATGATTCGGAGCAGATCGTGTCGCCGGTCGTAACCTGTTTGAGGCCGGCGACCGCCACGATCTCTCCGGCGTAGGCTTCGTCCACGTCCTCGCGTTTGTTGGCGTGCATCTTCATGATGCGGCCGACGCGCTCCCTGACGCCCCTGGTCGTATTGAGCACATGGGAACCCGATTTGAGCGTGCCGGAATAGATGCGCGTGAACGAAAGCTGCCCGACGTGCCTGTCGGCCATTATCTTGAAGACGAGCGCCGAGAACGGCTCCTTGTCATCGGCCTTGCGCTCGATCTCTTTGCCGTTCAGGTCGACTCCCTCAACCGCGGCGATGTCGAGCGGCGAAGGCAGGTAATCAGTCACCGCGTCGAGCAGGTGCTGAACGCCTTTGTTCTTGAAAGCCGAGCCGCAAACGACGGGAACGAGCTTCAGGGCGACGCAGCCCCGGCGCAGCGCGGCGCGGATCTCCGCGGCGCTGATCTCGGACCCTTCCAGATACTTCGTCGCGATCTCGTCGTCCGCGTCGGCGATGGCTTCGATCATCTTCTCGCGCGCGGCGGCGACATGATCTTTCAAATCGCCGGGGATTTCCTCGACGACGTATTCCGCGCCCTTGGTCTCGTCTTTCCACACGATCGACTTCATGTCAATCAGGTCAACCACACCCCTGAATTTGTCTTCGGCGCCGATCGGCGCCTGGATGGAGACCGGGTTCGCCGCCAGGCGTGTGCGAAGAGTGTCGACCGCATGATCGAAATCCGCCCCCGGGCGATCCATCTTGTTGATGAACGCTATGCGGGGAACATTGTATTTGTCGGCCTGACGCCAGACCGTTTCCGATTGAGGCTGGACGCCCGCCACGGCGTCGAACACCGCGACCGCCCCGTCCAGCACACGAAGACTGCGCTCGACCTCAATGGTGAAATCCACGTGGCCGGGCGTGTCGATGATGTTGATTCTGTATTCCTCGCCGTTCCGCTTCCAGAAACAGGTCGTCGCGGCGGAAGTGATAGTAATTCCGCGCTCCTGTTCCTGCACCATCCAGTCCATGGTCGCCGTGCCTTCATGCACCTCACCGATCTTGTAAGAGATCCCCGTGTAGAAAAGGACACGTTCGGTGGTGGTAGTTTTACCGGCGTCAATGTGAGCCATGATCCCGATATTGCGGAACCTGCTTAGTGGCGCCTGTCTTGCCATATAACCTCTCAATTCATCGGCCCGAACCGGTTTGGAATCTCCCGGCCCGAAGTCGAATCATTACCTCTTCTCCTTAATTTGTACGTCTCCGTTATCCTGCGGGTTACCACCTATAATGCGCGAACGCCCTGTTGGCTTCGGCCATTCGGTGCACGTCCTCGCGCTTCTTGACCGCGTTACCCTTTGCCGACGCCGCGTCCATAATCTCGGCGGCGAGTTTATCGACCATGGTCTTCTCGCCACGATCGCGCGCGTAAGCCACCAGCCAGCGCATCGCCAGAGCGACCCGACGAGTGGCGTTGACTTCGACAGGAACCTGGTAGTTTGCGCCGCCGACGCGCTTCGATTTGACCTCGACCTTCGGCTGAAGGTTCTCTATCGCCTTCTTGAAGATCTTCAACGGGTCTTCCTGGGAACGCTCCTTGATCTTGTCAAGGGCCGTGTAAATGATGCCCTCGGCCACTGCCTTCTTACCGTCCCACATCAACGTGTTGATGAACTTGGCCACGAGCGGGCTGTTGTAAACCGGGTCGGGCAGAATTTCGCGTTTCGGTACTTCTCTTCTTCTCGGCATAGATAAGCTCTTAGTAAACCCGCTCGCTACCGCTCGCGGCACTGATTGGCGGCGATGACGCCGGACTATTTCTTCTTGGGAGCGCCGCCCTTACCAGGCGCGGCCGCGCCTTCTTTCGGACGCTTCGCGCCGTACTTCGAGCGCCCCTGCTTGCGATTGGCCACGCCGACCGAATCGAGCGTGCCGCGCACGATGTGATAACGGACGCCCGGCAGGTCCTTCACACGGCCTCCGCGCACCAGCACGATCGAGTGCTCCTGCAGATTGTGCCCGATGCCCGGGATGTAAGACGTGACCTCGATGCCGTTGGTCAAACGCACGCGCGCGATTTTGCGCAAAGCCGAATTGGGCTTCTTGGGCGTTTGAGTCTTCACCTGCACGCACACGCCTCGGCGTTGCGGGCAGGACTGAAGCGCGGGGCTCGAAGTCTTGTATTTGACTTGCTTGCGTCCTTTGCGAACTAATTGGTTAATCGTCGGCATAAATCTCATCGAAAGGGCGCGCCTCGTTATGAGAGCGCGCCAACAACAGCTCTTTAAAAGCTCTATAAACGCCCAATGGCGCAAACGCCTGTAGGCGCGCGCCCGTGACATTTATCGCCAGCCTGATCGAAAGCAGTGATTTTTTGGGATGTTAGCGAAAGCCGTGCAGATTATGGCGTCCCAATCGCCGAGTTTTTCTGTGGCGTGATATTCAAAGCGATGAAACCGCATGATCTCGGTATACGAGGAAATCACGACGCCACAATAGATTCTCAAAAAGATCCGATGGAGCCATCTAACTACTCAACTACTCAACTACTCAACTACTCAACTACTCAAACTACTCAAACTACTTATGAACTGCCTATAAACTACCAGGCTTTCCATCGAACCCGGAGGCGCCTCTGCACTACAAAGCCCGCTAGCGCCGCCTATGGGGCGAAGTTACTGCTTCGCAAAGTCCTGCAATATATTTGCCACGACGCAGTTTGTCAAGTGGGTTGTCAAGCCTTTTTTTACAAAGATAAACCGGGCCTGAATCCGCCTATGAAGTTCTCATAAAGAGCGAGTGAGGTTGAGTATCGTTTGGGCATCGTTCAGGACGCCTCAGGAACCCAATGACATTGAAGAAAGGGAACAC
>DASUFM010000796.1:0-16795 GCA_036274535.1 Blastocatellia bacterium | reverse complement strand
AGGCGCTCTTTCAGTTGATTTACTGTAAAACCGGCTGGGCGCGCCTGGTTTATGAAGATCAGGGGCCGCCATTTCTGCTTGAAGCCGGAGACTGTGTTCTCCAACCTCCGGAGATCCGCCATCGCGTATTGGAATCCTCAGCCGGCCTCGAAGTCATAGAAGTCGCCTGTCCGGCCGAATATGAAACCAGCGCGGATAATGAACTGGAACTTCCAACGCGCGAGCTTTTGCCCGAACGGCTCTTCGGCGGCCAGCGTTTCCTGCGCCATCGCGCCTGCGAAGCGAGCTGTGGGCCATGGCGACTCGACGGCTTTGAAGCGCGCGACACAGGCGTCGCGGCCGCGACAAACGGGCTGGCAGCGACGCGCGTCGTGAAATCAAATTCAGCCATCACGGCGCCGGCCGGCGCGCATTCGGGCGAGTTGTTGTTTCTGTTTATTCTGCAGGGCGAGATCGGGATAGACAGCCGGGAAGGAAATCATCAATTGCTGGCCGGCGACAGTTGCGTTATTCCTGCGGGCATGGACTACACGTTGCAGGCGAGCGCAGGGCTTGAGATGCTTGAGGTGAGTTTGCCTGCGGAATTGCCGCAATGTTGATCGCTCGTCAGCCAAAGTAGTTTCTGAGATCGAGGACGAAACCTTTGAGTAGCGGGTCGCCCGAAATCGATATCGTTTTCGATCTGAAAAAGCTTCGTAACAAACCAATTTTGCGCCGATTATGGATTCTCTTCAACCTCTGCCGTCAGTGGCCTGCAAGGACATCCCGACTATTGACTGCTAAAAATGGCGCTTCGATCTCCGGGCTTCAATACGTCTATCCGGCAATCCACTTTGTCGTGAACAGATAGCGACGGCTACAAGTCTTCGCAATTCCCGGAATGGCGATTGCGAATCCGGGTCGCGAATAAAATTAACAACCGTGGAGGAGAAAAACATGTTCGAGAAGAACCTGTCGGTGTTTCTCGCTGTCTCGTTGCTGCTTTCTCTTTTCGCCGCCCCGTCCGCATTGGCCAGGACGAAAGCGGAAAAAGAAGCCGCGTTGGCGGCGAAGGTGAAAGCAGGCGTCGCAAAACTCGGCGCGGGCAAGGATGCGGAGATATCAGTCAAGCTGCGCGACAAGACCAAACTCAAGGGGTATGTCAGCCGCATCGAGGAAGATGCGTTCTTTATCGCTGACGCGAAGACCGGGACCGAAATCAGAGTTCCTTACGGCGACGTCACGCAGGCAAAAGGAAATAACCTTTCGACGGGGGAGATAATCATCATCGGAGTCGCTGTCGGGATCGGGATAACGCTCCTGGTTATTTATCTACTCATCAAATCCAACGAGGGAGGCTTATGAGCCGGCGGCGATAAAAGCGTTTGGAGTTCCACCTTCATGAGCGTCTTCAGCAGCCGGCCAAATGGGTACAGTCGACCGCTGCCTCATGAAGGCGGAACTCCAAACGTCTTTTCGTCCACGAAGCCACACTAAGGATCACAAAGAAGAAATCCGTCCCGAGAGGACCTTAGTGTCTCTTTGTGTGGCTTCGTGGATGAGACTTTCGTTCTCTCCGTGGCTTGACGATCAGCCCTGTCAGGCGTAGTTTTCCGTCCCGTAACCTGCCTTTTATTTTCAACCACCGGTTTTCGGGAGATCGCGACTAATGAATATTAACATTGCTTATTCCATCAAGCGCCGGGCAAAGATCGCCATAATCGTTCTGCTTGTATTCTGTGCGCTGCCGGTCCCCGCGCGTCAGGCTCAGAATCGTCAGCCTGCGGCGAAACAGCCTGCGGCAAATGTCGACGACAAAGCGCTGCGGCAAGCCGACGCGCGCGCGGGCGACTGGATCACGCACGGGCGCACATATTCCGAAGCCCGTTACAGCCCACTGAAGCGGATCGATTCGAGCAATGTTCAGAAACTGGGCCTGGCCTGGTCGTTCGACACGCGGACCAATCGTGGGCTGGAGGCGACGCCGATAGTCGTTGACGGCGTGATGTACACAACGGGCAGTTGGAGCGTCGTTTACGCGCTCGACGCAAAAACGGGCCGGCAGTTATGGAAATACGACCCGCAGGTCGCGCCGTCATACGGCGCGCGGGCCTGCTGTGACGTGGTCAACCGAGGCGTCGCCATATACAAGGGCAAAGTTTATCTCGGCGCGCTCGACGGGCGGTTGATCGCGCTAGACGCCGCCGACGGGAAGGTCGTCTGGCAGGTCACGACCGTCGATCAGAATCAGCCGTACACGATCACGGGCGCGCCGCGCGTCGTGAAGGGCAAGGTGATCATAGGTAACGGCGGGGGCGAATACGGCGTGCGCGGATACGTTTCGGCATACGACGCCGAGAGCGGCAGGCAGGCATGGCGCTTCTACACCGTGCCCGGCAATCCGTCATTGCCGTTTGAATCGCCGGCGTTGGAAAAGGCCGCAAAGACCTGGACGGGCGAGTGGTGGAAGATGGGCGGCGGAGGCACGGTCTGGGATTCGCTCGCTTACGACCCCGAACTTGACCTGCTTTACGTAGGCGCCGGGAACGGCTCGCCATGGAATCAGCAGATTCGCAGCCCGCAAGGGGGCGATAATCTTTATCTTTCCTGCATTCTCGCGCTTCGCCCCGACACCGGCGAACTCGTCTGGCATTACCAGGTCACGCCTGGCGACACCTGGGATTACACCGCGACCCAGCACATGATCCTGGCGGACCTGAACATCGGAGGGCGCGAGCGAAAAGTCCTCATGCAGGCGCCGAAGAACGGATTCTTCTACGTGCTCGACCGCGCCACGGGCGAACTGATTTCCGCCGAGCCTTACGTCGAAATCACCTGGGCCAAGGGCGTTGATAAAAAGACCGGTCGGCCCATCGAGAATCCAGCGGCGCGTTACAAGAACGGGTTTTCGATTCAGAAGCCGGGGCCTCTGGGCGGGCACAACTGGATGCCTATGTCTTTCAATCCGCAAACCGGATTAGTTTACATTCCGGCCCAGGATATTCCCGGCCTCTATACCACCGACGCGAAGTTCAAATACAGACCCGGAGTTTGGAACACAGGCGTCGATTTTTCGCCGATGAAGGACGCGCCGCCGTCAATACCTCCCGGGCATTTGCTGGCCTGGGACCCCGTCGCGCAGAAAGAGCGGTGGCGCGTTCAATACAAAATGATGTGGAACGGCGGCACGCTGACCACCGCCGGTAATCTTGTATTTCAGGGGACTTCAGATGGGCGCTTCGTAGCCTACAGCGCCGACAAAGGCGAGAAACTGTGGGAATCGCCGGTCGGCATCGGCGTCATCGGATCGCCTATGACTTACGAGATCGATGGCGTTCAGTATGTGTCGGTGATGGCTGGTTGGGGAGGCGCTTTCGCGCTGGTCGGCGGATACGCGCTGACCGACGTCAATACTCGCAATGTGGGCCGATTGCTGACCTTCGCTCTCGACGCGAAAGAATCGCTCGCCGCATTGCCGAAGCGCTCAATGGATCAGGCGCCGCTGATCGAGTCAAACGCGAGCGCGGAAATGATCGACAAAGGCGGCGCGATATTCACGCAATGGTGCGCCGTATGTCACGGCGTTGGAGCGGTCGGAGGCGGCGGAGTCATTACGGCTTTGCCGATGTCGAAGCCTGAAGTCTTCAAGATGTACAAGGAGATAGTGCTGGACGGAGATTATGCGTCACGAGGGATGCCGGCTTTCGGCAAATGGCTGAACTCCGACGACGTCGAGGCGATCCGCGCTTACATTATCAAACGCAGAAATGATCTGGCGGGGAAATAGGTCTCATTCTGAAGAGACTGGTTCTTTATCACAGCTCTCGTCAGGCGCCAGGAGGAATCGCACACCCGAACGGAGCCATAATGCCAGGCGCTAAAGACGCCATGCGCCGTCAGGCGAACGGCCTGGGACAGGACACGCAAACCCTTCATCAATGAGGTTCAGAAATAATGCGGTCCATTAAATCCAACGACAAAGCGAGGACGATTAAATCGCTCCCGCCCCGAGGTCGCGCGTCCTGGAGAGAGGCTATCAGGCGGGTTTTGCCACCTGCCCGCACAATACTTAATCTCCTGCTTTTTTCGACGGCTTTTTATCTCGCTTATATATATGGGATGTTATTTCCCCAGGCCAAGTCCGCTCCGTTTTGGGCGCCAGACGCGGTTCTTCTCTGCGCGCTGTTATTGACGGCCAGGCGAAACTGGTGGTTGTACCTGCTGGCGCCCATACCGATCAGATTTTTGGTGGCCGTCCCGCCCGATATGCCGGCCTGGTTTTTGCCGGCGGTTTATATAAACGACTCGCTCAAAGCCATAATATCCGCCGCGCTTTTGAGGCGCTTAAATCATGGGTCTCTTCAGCTTAAAGGCATGCAGGAGCTTGCCAAGTTCTTCGCGGTCGCAGTTCTCGGCGTTCCGATACTTTCCGCATTCGCGGGGGCCGCGACACGCTTCGCAATCGGAGATGACTTTTGGTCGGCCTGGCAGCGATGGTTTCTTGGGAACGCATTGGCGAATTTACTGCTTACGCCGATGATCCTTTATTGGATTAAGGGCGGGTTTTCCGCCCTGCGGTCAGCCGGCGTCAAACGTTGGATCGAAGGTTCTCTTCTGCTGATGGGGTTGATTCTGGTCGGGCTCAGAGCGTTTAACGACGCCGGAAGCCAGGGCCACTCTCCTGTGCTGATCTATCTCCCTTTCCCTCTTCTCTTATATACGGCGGTTCGGTTCGGGCCGCGTGGGATCTCCAGCGCCCTTTCCCTGATCACAGTTTTCGCTATTTGGAGCGCGGAGTTGGGACGGGGGCCTTTTTTCGCTCAGGCGCCAGGCGGAGCCGTCTTGACGCTCCAACTGTTCCTGTGCGTGATCTCATTGCCATTGTTCTGTCTATCTGTGCTCCTGCAGGAAAGACAGCGTGTGGGAAAGGCGCTGCGCGAGAGCGAGGCGCGGTATCGCAGTGTGGTGGAGAGCCAGACCGAGTTGATCTGCCGCTACCTGCCGGACACTACATTGACTTTTGTAAACGACGCCTACTGCCGGCATTTTGGCAAGACGTGGGAAGATCTCATCGGCATGAAATTCCTGGAACTCATCCCCGAAGACTCCCGCGATGGCGTACGCGGTCAGGTCGAATCGCTGATCCAGCGCCCGCGGACTGAGAGCAACGAACATGAAGTATTGCTGCCCGACGGCCGTATCGGTTGGCAGCAGTGGATTGATCATGCCATTCGAGACGCCGGCGGAAAGATCGTCGAATTCCAGGCCGTCGGCCGCGATATCACCGAGCGCAAGCGCGCCGAGCAGTCCCTGCGCGAGAGTGATGAAGCCCTGCGCAAAAGCTACGCCAGGATCGAAGACCTGGCCGGGCGTCTGATCGCGGCCCAGGAGGATGAGCGCAGATACATCGCGCGCGAGTTGCATGATGATTTGAACCAGCAGGTGGCCGCGCTGGCCATCGGCATCAGCCGCATAAAGCGCCAGTTCCCGGGCATCGACTCGGGCGTCCGGGAACAACTCGCCAGGCTGCGGGAGAAGACGGAACAGCTTTCCGAACGCATCCGCCAGTTGTCGCACGAACTGCATTCTTCCGTCCTGCAGCACGTCGGCCTTCCCGCCGCGCTGAATTCTTATTGCGCGGAGTTCTCCGAGCGGCAAGGCATTGCGGTTGCGCTTGACATACAGGACGGCCTCGGCGCCCTGCCGTCTGACGTGGCTCTTTGCCTTTACCGGGTGACGCAGGAATCATTGCGTAACATCGCCAGGCATTCGGGCGCTCGGAGCGCCATCGTGGCGCTGACCGGGGTTAACGACGCAATCGAATTGCGAGTCGCTGATCAAGGCGTCGGTTTCGATCCGGGACAGGCGCGGGAGTTCCGCGGGCTTGGTCTGGTCAGTATGGAGGAGCGGGTGAAGTTGCTGCGCGGCAGTTTTGTATTGACGACGCGGCCCGGCGCGGGGACTGAACTGAGAGCGCAAATTCCATTGAGGAGGGAGCATGAGTCAACCAAGAGTATTGTTGGCTGACGACCACACTATAGTGGCCGAAGGGTTGCGAAGCTTGCTTGAAGACGAGTTCGAATTTGTCGGAGCGGTCAGCGACGGGCGCGCGCTCTTGGACGCCGCGCGGAAACTCGAGCCCGATGTGATTGTGGCGGACATTTCCATGCCGCTGCTGAACGGACTTGACGCCGCGCGCCAGCTCAAGCGGGACGGGAGCGCGGCCAAGATCATCTTCCTGACCATGCACGCCGAGGCGCAACTCGCCGCAGAGGCTTTCCGCGCCGGCGCTTCCGGCTACCTGCTCAAGTCTTCCGCGGGTGAAGAACTTATCACCGCCATTCACGAAGTGGTCAAGGGCCGCGCCTATGTTACTCCGCTGATCACCAAAGATGTATTGAACTTCCTGATGGGCGCCGGCCGCCAGCCGTACCATCCGTCCATCAAGCTGACGCCTCGCCAGCGCGAGGTGCTGCAACTCGTCGCCGAAGGCCGCACGATGAAGGAAATCGCCTCCGTCCTCAACATTTCGACCAGGACGGTCGAATCACATAAATACGAAATGATGGAAGCGATCGGTATCCAAACCAACGCTGAACTGGTGCAGTACGCGATCAAGATCGGTTTGGTCTTTATCGCCTCTGCGCCGGACGACAACCCCCGGTAGACCCCGCCGGACGCATCCGTATATTTACTGATTGACGGGGCCGGAAGCCTGAGGTAGAAACCGAATGTAATTCGTGGGCCGATGGTTATTGGTTAGCCCCGTTGACTGTTACAGCGGTTTCAGATGAACGAAGACTCCGCTCCCTCACGGTCGCGGTACAGTACCGCGCGCGTAAACAGGCGGCCTCTTCAATCAAGCGCAAACCGCTGTAAATGACGGCGATGCCATATCGAGAAGAGTGGACTGTGGAACGAATAAGGGTTCTAATTGCTGATGATCACAATGGCATGCTTGACGACATTCGGGGTCTGCTGGAGCTGGAATTCGACGTCGTCGGCGCGGTCAGAGACGGGCAGGCTCTGATTTCGGCGGCTGACACATTTCAACCAGACGTGATTGTCACGGATATTTCAATGCCCCGCATGAACGGGATCGAAGCCGCTCGCCTGATCATCCAAAAAAATCCCGCCTCCAGAATCATTCTATTGACGGCGTATAGCGACTCGGCGCTCGTCGAACAGGGGCTCTCCGCCGGCGCCATGGGTTATGTGCTGAAGCTGAAGGCGGATGAAGAACTCTCGCTCGCCATCCACAACGCGCTCAAGGATCATCGCTTCGTCTCTCCGGAAGTTTCCTGAATGGTCGCGGAGAGCCATATCTTGCCGTCAGACGCCGTATTTTTATCCGCCAAATCCGGTAATTTCCCGAATCCCCACCAGGCAGCTCATCTGATACTCTCCTGCACGCCAGCACGCAATCATCCGTTACAGCCGTCTGGGCTATATCCCCGTTTATACAGCCGGCAGGGAACACGGATAAATCTTCAAAGAATGGATGGGATGGGCGCCCGATGCGTATTCTTTATGTTGAAGAGCACACGGATTCTTGTGAACTGCTCGCCTTATGGCTGAGCCGTTTGGGATATGAGGTTGTGACGGTTAACACCGTGTATGATGGGTTGCGCATGGCCAGGTGTGGGACTTTCATCATTTACATATTAAGCGGTCATCTCATTGACGGGACGGGGGTTGATTTATGCCGCCAGATACGAATGTTCGATTCGAACACTCCGATAATCTTCTACTCGGCGTTCACGCGCGATTCCGATCTGGCGAAGGCGATGGAAGCCGGCGCGCAGGCTTACCTGAGACTGCCGGAGGATTTTGATCGCATAGAGCCGACTATCAGGAAGCTGGCAGGGGATGAGCGGCTCTGAATAAGCGACGCTTATCGCGTGATAAAAAAATGTCATTGGACAAACCATGTTAAGAAACCTTATCTTTTGCCTTGAATAAGATTATCGGCATCTCTTCCACCAGAAATCCCGTTCAGCGTTCCGATTCGACGCCGAGAGCGAGTATGAATCGGAGGGCGGGGGTTCGGTCTGAGGGGCCTTCACAAATATAAACACCGTAAGATGACGAAGCGGAATAGTAAAAACATGGTATCGGCAACCATCATCTCGACCATTGCGCCGACTATCTCGGATAAACGGGCGCGAGTCGCTGGCGGCAAAAGTTGAATCGAGATGAACAGGCTCGAGATAAGCCAAAGCCCCAGCGAGAAAAAACTCGCTGGGGCTTTTGATTTATCATCGTCGAATTTTATGGGGCGAATAAGCGTCATTGATGCTTTGACCGTCTTGAGGCTGGAGTCCAAACGACTAACATCAGGTTGAAACCCATGACATTACTCGAACTGTTGGGAATCGAAGAAGAGCGCGACGCGTGCGCGATCATTGCCTGCGTCAAACGCGACGGCAAGGCGTCGCACGGCAACGTCAAGCGCACGCTGGAAGCGTTGACCAAGATGGGGCACCGGACGGGTGAGATCGCCGGCGAAGGCGACGGCGCGGGCATTCAGACCGACATCCCACGGGACATTTGGCGGCATCATCTGGAATCGCGAGGGCTGCTGGGCTCGACAGTCGACCATCCCTATTTCACCGTTTCGCACCTGTTGTTGCCGGCCGCCGCAAGAACCGATCACGACGACATCAAACGGCGCGCGGCGGAGATCTTCGAGGCGCGCGGAATGGAGATCGTGTTCGAACAGGACGCGCAGGTCAAGCGCGAAGCTCTAGGCCCTCTGGGGCGCGCCAACGAGCCGCTTTTCTGGCAGGTCGCGGCGATCCCGCGCGGGGCGCGGCGAATGGGGAACCGCGAAACTTTTAACATCCATCTGGCGCTCGAACGCGAGGCGCCGATCCACGTCGCCTCTTTGAGCCACACCAGCGTCGTGTACAAGATTCGCGGAGACGCGGAGGCGCTGCGGCGGTATTTCCCCGAACTCTCCAAGCCGGAATTCAAATCGGCGATCACGCTGGGCCATGGGCGCTATTCCACCAACACCAACTCCGCCGCCGAGAAGGCGCAGATGTTCTCGACGCTCGGCCACAACGGCGAGATAAATTCGATCGATCGCCTGACGCGCGAAGCGGTCGCTCTGGGCTTTCAACTGCCCACGAACGCGAGCGATTCGCAGATTCTGGACCGCGTCGTCGAATGCCTGATGTTCAATTACGGCCTGTCGCTGATGGAGACCATCGAGATCATCTTCCCTCCCGTCTGGAGCGAGAGCGAGAAATACGACACGCCGCTCAAACCTTTCCACCGTTATTTCCGCCGCGCGTTCGGGTCGCTCGCGCAGGGGCCCGCCGCGATCATCGCCCGAGAAGGCGACGAAGTTGTTTTCAGTTGCGACGCGCTCGGTTTGCGCCCGCTCTGGTTCGGAAAGACCGAGAAGGAATATTTCGCGTCGTCGGAGAAAGGCGTCGTGTTGTTGGAGGCCATGGCTGAAGATCCCCGGCCGCTCGCGCCCGGCGAGAAGATGGGATTGCTGGTCAATCGCAACCGCGAAGTCGAGGTCTTCGAGCACCAGAAGATGCAGCGCCGCATATACGAAATGTCCTCGGAGCGTTACGACTTCCACCGGCTCAACGAGGTCTCGATGACCTCCAGCCTTTTCTCGTTCGATTTCGACGCCGAAGAAGACAAGGCCGTGGCGCCGGCTTCTTTTGCAGGCCCCGAGAACGAATCCCCGGAAGACGCGATGTCCGTCGAAGACCAGCAAAAAGAGCGCGCGATCAAGATCGAGCGCGCGCTGGCCGCCACCGACGCCCTGGCCGCGATGGGATGGACGAAAGAAGAGGTCGACAACCTGATGACGATGGTCACGGGCAAGGACCCGCTTTCCGGACTCGGCTACGACGGCCCGCTCGCCGCATTCTCGAAAGTCCGCCGTAATCTGAGCGATTACTTCCACGAGCGGGTCGCGGTGGTCACCAATCCCGCGATCGACCGCGTGCGCGAGGGCGATCACTTTTCCGTCCGCGTCTTTCTGGGCGCCAGGCCCACGCTTGCCGAAGGCGGTTCGATCGGGCAGCAGATCGAATTGAAATCGCCGATCCTGCTGGGCGGCGCGGGCGATGACGATGATTTCGTGGCGGCGCAGGCGGCGGTCGCGCAGGAGTTCGGGACCTGCCTGATCGACGACATCGCTCGCGAATTCAGCGAAAGCGCGGAGGGCGTAGAGATAGGAGGCAATCCCTTTTCGGCCGAGGCGCGCCTGAAGCAGTTGCGATCCTCTCAGAGGAGCCTTGCCGAAGAAACGCTGACCGGCCTGGTCGCCCGCACGATTGACATCACTTACGACGAGGGCGAAACGCTGAGTTCGACGCTGGAGCGCGTCAGGCAGGAAGCGCGCGAGGCCGTTTCCTCGGGCGTGACGTTATTGATTCTGGACGATTCGCGCGCCTACGAATTCCATGAGCTTTTCATAGACGCGCATCTGGCCCTGGCCGCCGTCGATCAGGCGTTGAACTCTCCGATAGAGCTTTCCGTTTCTGGCTGCGCTGTCACGTCCGACATCGTCAGCGGGTTCGGCGGTAACGGCGCAGGCCCTTTAGAACGGACGGAGCAATCCGGTCAGGTGATCGACACTTCGACCGCGGCGCGAGAAAGCCTGCGCCGCAAATGCAGCATAGTTTTGAAGTCCGGACAGATTCGCAACCTGCACGACATCTGCTTCGCATTGGGCTGTGGCGCGGACGCGGTCGCTCCTTACGCCATGTACGAAGTCGCGCTGCGCGACGCGGTCGACAGGGAATCCGCGCACGGGGCGCTGCGCAACCTCTTCGTGATGCAGAGCACCGGCGTCGAAAAAGTGATGTCGACAATGGGTGTTCACGAAATCGACGGGTACGGCCGCCTGTTTGCCTCGATCGGGCTGTCGAACGAACTCGCCGATATTTTCGGCATCAAAAACTACTGCGGCTCGGACCGTGTGGGGTTGACGCTAGAAAGGCTGGACCGCGAATTGCGCGATCGTCTGCGGGGGCGCCGCGAACAGGCCAGGAAGGGCGCGACGAAATTGAGTGGAACTTCGGGGCTGATGCGCGAATACCGCCGCCAGCCTTACGTCTGGAGCGCGGCGGGCAAGGTCGCGCGCAAGGAGGAACGATACGAAAACTTCATTCAAAAACTGGCCGAGATAGAGGAAAACGCGCCGGTCTCGCTGCGCCACCTGCTGGACATGCAGGAGCGCGCGATCGTCACGCGCAACATGGCCGACACCAGGATCGGCAATCACAGCGCGCCGATCTTCATCGCCGCGATGTCATTCGGCTCGCAGGGTGAAACGACCTTCCGCTCATACGCCGAAGCGGCCAAACGCCTGAGGATCGTGGCGATGAACGGCGAAGGCGGCGAAATTCCCGACATGATGGGCAAATACAAGGAGTTTCGCGGGCAGCAGGTGGCTTCCGGGCGCTTCGGCGTCAACATCCATCTGCTCAACAGCGCCGATTTCATCGAAATCAAGATCGGCCAGGGCGCGAAGCCGGGCGAGGGCGGACACCTGCCCGGAATGAAGGTGACCGAATTGATCGCCAGGACGCGACATACGCCGCAAGGCGTCGACCTCCTCTCGCCGTCGAACAACCACGACATCTACTCGATCGAAGACCTGGCGCAGGTGGTCGCCGAGTTGAAGACCGCCAATCCTCACGCGAAGGTCTCGGTCAAGATTCCCGCGGTGCCTTTCATAGGCCCTATCGCCACCGGCATAGCCAAGGCGCGCGCCGACATCATCGCCATCAGCGGCTACGACGGCGGGACCGGCGCGGCGCGCAAACATGCTCTGCGCCACGTCGGGATGCCGGTCGAGATCGGCGTCAAGGAAGCTCATCGCGCGTTGCTCAAGGCGGGATTGCGTGACCGCGTCGAGGTCTGGGCCGACGGCGGAATCAAATCGGGCGCGGACGTGGTCAAGCTGATGCTGCTCGGCGCGAACCGCGTCGGCTTCGGCACAATGGCCATGGCCGCGGTCGGATGCACGAGCTGCCGCGAATGTAATCAGGGTACCTGCCACGTCGGCATCACCGCCCATCATTCGTCGGTCGAGAAGGCCAAAGAAGCGGGACTCAAGAAATACACGCCGCGCGATTACGACAAATCCGTGGACGCGCTGGTGACCTTCTTCAAAGAAGTCATCAATGAAGTCGGCATCTGGACGATGCGGCTCGGCTTTCACCGCACGCAGGAACTGGTCGGGCGCTCCGACCTGATGAGGCAGACGCGCGGGCGAGACCAGATCGATCTCGAATATCTGCTCAAAGGCGTCGAATTCACCGAAACCTTCGAGCCCGAGAAGTTGAGCGAGGATCACATAGGCCGCGCCTATCGCCCGCGCACGTCGCTGACCAAGATCGTTTCGGACGAAATCTACAGCCTGATCGAACAGGGCAAATCCATCGCGATCTTCGAAGATGACAAGGTCACCTCCGTCGATCGCTCATTGGGCGCGCACCTCTCGGGCAAACTCTCTCGGGCGAAGTACCAGAACAAGGCGCCGGCGCATTTCAAACTGGCCAAGCTGCATTTCACCGAAGGCTCGATTTCGGGCAACGGCCTTGGCGCCTACAACATTGAAGGCGTGGACATCATCGTCGAAGGCGGCGTGCAGGACAGCGCGGCGAAATCGAGCTGCGGCGGCACGATCGCCGTGTTGAAAGGCATGAACCACGACGGCATCCGCTTCGACGGTTCGGTCGGCAAATGCTTCGGCTACGGCGCGCAGGGCGGAACCCTGATAGTGCAGGGCGACGCCGATTCGCGCGCCGGCATACGGCTGTCGGGCGCCGATCTGATCATCGCCGGCAAACTGCGCGGACCGCTCACGGACGACCGAGGGTGCGTCGCGTCGCGGGCGAACGTCAAGGGCTTCGCCTTCGAGTACATGACCAGCGGCCGCGGCATGGTGCTCGGCGATCCCGGCCCCTGGCTCTGTTCAGGCATGACCGGCGGCGTCGTCTATATGAAACTCGACGAAGAAATGGGGCTCGATATCGACGCCCTCAAACGGCGCCTGGCCAAAGGCGCCGAGGTCGAGATCGCCAGGATCAGCGTCAGTGAAGACGAAAAGAACGTCCGCGAACTGCTGACGAAATACATAGACGTCCTCAGCCAGCACGAGCAAAAGGAAGAAGCCGGCGCCATGCGTCGCCTGCTGCGCGATTGGCAATCATCGTTCGTGAAAGCCGTTCCGAAGAAGAAATGAAGTAAATCAGAAAATCAAACCGCGGAGGGCGCCGCAGGCGCGCAGAGAATGATCATGGTTGGTCTTTCTTTGCGTCCTCCGCGCCCTTTACGGTTTAATGGCCGGCATGGATTTTGCGACTCACACGATCATCGGCCTGGACATCGGCGGGACGAAAACCGCGGTCGTTGAAGGCTCCGCGCAAGCCGAGATTCTGCAGCGCGAGGAGATCCCGACGGAAGCCCACAGACCATTCGACGAGACCCTGCCGCGAATCGCCGCCCTGATAAATAAAACGCTCGAAGCCGCCAGGCGATCGGGCCGCGAGCCGATCGCGATCAGCGTTTCGATAGGCGGGCCTCTGAAGATCGCCGAAGGCGTCATGATCGATCCGCCGCATTTGCCGGGCTGGCATGGCGCCAGGTTGAAAGATCGATTGGCGGAAGGGTTTCCGGCTCTGCCGGTTTTCATCGAACACGACGGCAACGCCGGCGCTCTGGCCGAATTTCATTTTGGGGCCGGGAAGGGACGTGAGGATTTACGCCATCTGGTGTTTCTGACTTTCGGCACTGGGTGCGGCGCGGGGCTGATCGTCAACGGGCAGGTGTTGCGCGGCGCGTCGGAAACGGCGGGCGAGACCGGCCACCTGCGGCTGGCATGGGAAGGTCCGATCGGATTCGGCAAGGCGGGCTCCTGGGAAGGCTTCGCTTCCGGCAAGGGGCTGGTCAACCTGGCCTCCCGAATGTTTCCAGGCCGCTGGTCGAGCGAGACGCCGATTCGCGAAGTGGTCGAAGCGATGCTGGCCGATGATCCGCAAGCGTTGGATGTCGCAGCCGAAGCGGGAAAGTGGATGGGGCGCGGAATGGCTCTGCTTGTCGACACGCTCAATCCGCAAATAATAGTGTTGGGGTCGCTGGCCGTCGCGCTCGGCGACCGTGTGCTCGCGCCGGCCCGCCGCGCGCTGGCCGAAGAGGCTTTGCCGCAGGCGGTGGCCGCCTGCAAAGTAGTTCCGGCTGAATTGGGCAATCAGATCGGAGACGTCGCGGCATTAATGGCTGCGCTGAATGGCTTGGAAATCCGAGAAAAAGAATTTAGCCACGAATGAACACGAATATTCACAAATGGAAGCAGGAAAGTGGCGGCCAAATATCCTATGGAACTGGCTCATGGCGGAAACAGCATTCGTGTTCATTCGTGTTCATTCGTGGCTAACAGAATGGATCGAATGTTCTGTTCCAAATTGTTTACATCCATGAAAAGGCCGATGGCTGCGACGCCGGCTGCGCCGCGCCGCAATGGTTCGCGGTAGTTCGAGAGATTTATTCCGCCCAGAGCCAGCGTGGGAATCTTCACGGCGCCGCAGATTTCGGCGAGACGATCGAGGCCGAGCGGAGGGCCAAAAGATTTCTTCGACGGCGTGTCGTAAACCGGCCCGCAGACAATGAAGTCAGCGCCTCCCTCTTCGGCCAGTCCGGCTTCGGCGATCGAATGCGTAGAGACTCCGATCAGAAAATCACCGAGTCCTCGCTGCGCCGCGGCGGCGCGAACTTCGCGAGTCGGGATCGAAGAGGCGCGCAGGTGAACTCCGTCCGCGCCCGCGGCCATCGCGACGTCGAGCCGGTCGTTGACCAGCACCCGCGCGCCGTGCGGCCGGGCCTGTTCGAGGGCCGCGCGCGTGAACGTGACCAGCGCCTTCGCCCCCATATCTTTTTCGCGAATTTGAATAAGCTGACAGCCGGCCTGAGCCGCTTTGGCGATCGCTTCGAGTTGCAATCGCGGCAGGTCGTCGTGAGTGATTTCAGCGCTGCGGAGGAACGCCAGTCGGTCGGTTATCAGATAGAGCGATTTCTGATTCTTCATTGCCCATCGCGGCGAGCGCGGCGACGCTCTGGCGGAATTTAAAGACATCCAGCAGCCCGGCCAGGATGTTCAACACTCCGATTCCGGTCACTATCCCCTTCGCGTACCCGCTGGTCATAAGCCAGGGGATCCATTCCGCATTGAGCTTGTCCGTGACGTAGTAGAGGAAAAAATTTTCATCCCAAAACGTCGAGTACCAGGGCAATATCAGAAGCAATATGCCGACCTCGAAGCAGATCAGGATATAAACTATGACTGTGATCTTTGCTGACATCGAGTCTTCTAATGAGCGCATCCTGAGCGGTCGCTGTTGGCAGAGACGCAGAATCTTGCCTCTCTACAGTTGAATACGGAGCGCAAGCATAACAGTTCAAACACCGGGTGGCAATAATCACACCCGGCGCGCGCCAGGATACGATATAGCCACAGAGCCACAGAGTCACAGAGAAGGAAAGAAAGGAAGAAAAGAAATAAGGAGGATCTTTTTAGTTTTCCTCCTCATGGTTCTCTTATTTTTCTCTCTGTGTCTCTGTGTCTCTGTGGCTAATTCAATTTCAGCGTTGAAACGTTAATTTGACACGCTTGCCAAGGCGCGCGACGGTGATTTCGATGGGAGAGACGCCGGCGGAATCGAGCGCGTCGAGCAACTCGGCGAGTCTGTTTATTTGTTTCGCGCCCGCGTTGATGATCACGTCGCCCGCCTGTAAACCCGAGCGCGCCGCAATGGCGCCTTCGTTTACATTTGACACGAGCAGGCCGTTGGGCGCCGCAAAGTAGGCCATCAATTGACTCGTGAGCGGTTGAATTTCAAAACCGTAAAGCACGCGCAATCTGACGTCGAGCGGCGCCTGATTCCATATTCCATCGACGAGCCCGTTCACAAATTTGCGCCAGGCGTCTTTCTGACTCTCGAGGCGACTCCGATCCGGATCGGTCGGCGGCAGCGCGTTTAACTTGCTCTCAATGTCATAGAGCTTGCGGTTGAAAGCCACGAACTGTTGTTCCGGTTCGATGGCCGGAGCGGAAGTCAGCTTCGCTTTCAGAAGTTTGTATTCATTGCCGCGCTTCACCCTCAAAGACACTTCGTCGTCCGGGGAAATCTGCATCATCATCGAAACCATTTGAGAGTAGGTCGAGATTCTGCGGTCGTTGACCGCCACGACGACGTCATGCGGTTGGACGCCGGCTATCTCCGCGGGGCTGTCGGGCGCTATGTTCAGGATCTGCACTCCAAGATCCACGGGCGACAGACTCGCAGACGCCAGATCCGCCGGGCTCTGAAGTCTCCTGACACGGGCGGGCGTGGGCCGAGGCGCGTCCTGTCCCTGGGCGCCGAGCCAGCCATAGGCGATGCTCGTATGAGACTCGATCACGGATTGCGCTATGGTTTGCAGGCGCGAGACCGGATAGACCAGATGATTACCCTCGCCCCTGATATTGTAGATTGCGACGCCGAAGACCGAATCGTCTTCATCGAGTATCAGGCTGCAATCCTGCGCGAGCGTTAGTTGCGGACTGAGCAGGTAATAGATCGGGTTGCGGCTGTTGAACCGAAAATCCTCCACGGCCTTGACGATCTGTCCCGAATAAGCGTTGCAGCGCGGGTATAGTGACCCCATGACTGAAGTGCTCTGATTGACTTTGGGATGGAAGCCGTAAAGTCGAATATGGAGTTGTTCGGGCAACGCGGCCATGCTGGAGAAGGCGGGAGCGGTAAGCGAGGCGTCATCGACCTTAAGAACGCACAACCCC
>DASUFM010000795.1:0-9642 GCA_036274535.1 Blastocatellia bacterium | reverse complement strand
TGCGCAGGCGCGTTCTGTTTCGCCATATTTTCCTCCTTCTCTGACATTTGAATTTAACCGATGTAATCGGGGCGTCCATTTTTTGAAAAGGCCTTCTCACAAAAAACCTTCTATTTCGCTACTGCTCGCCTATAACGAGTTTCATTTGGGCGCAGGTTGTGCGGTAATCGAGTTCGGCCTGAAACATCTCCACCTCGGCCCTGGCCAACGCTGCCCTGGCCTCCGGGCCGGGATCTTGATCGCGCGGCGTCATGGCCCGCTGCATTAACGCCACACGCCGCGTCAATTCGAGAATCCGTCGCGTCCGATCCAGATCCATGGCTGTCCTTTGCGAGGCCGCCGCCACTCTGGCTCGAACCATTTCCAGGTTGGCTTTGGCCATGGCGACTTGCGCGTCGCGCTCCTTGATCGTCCGCTCGCGCTTGAAGAAGTCGAAGATAGTCCAGGTGGCGATGACGCCGATCCAGGAGAAATCATCAGGCAGAGCCGGTATCCCCGTTTGAAACATGTAGCCGCCCGTAATGACCGCGTCGGGGACGTACTCCAATTTCGCCAAACGGCGCGCCGCTTTCGCTTTGACCACCCCCTCCTCCGCCTCGACGATCTCGGGGTTGTAAGCGACCAGCGGCCGCGGCTTTTGCGGCTGTTGTAGTTTTTGCGGTGAAGAGTCTGCTTCGATTACTACCGGAAGAGGCGGGATCAACTCCAACCGCGCGCCTTCGGGAAGCCCCGTCAGACCGGCGAGAGAGTTGGCCAACTCAGTCACCTTGTCGCTTGCGGCAAGGAGCGCATTTTTGGCTTCGAGCAACGCAGTCTCGCGCTCCTTCATTCCGTCCAAGCCGACCGGGGGCGTCGTGGCCACGCTCACGATCTGAAGCCGCCGTTCCGCCATCTCGACATTCGCCTCGGCCTCGGCCTGTCGCCTCTGCGCGATCAACAACTCGAAGTAAGCCCGCTCGACGTCGGCGGTAAGTTGGGCCGAGGCCGCGTTGGCCCTGGCCCGTGCGACACGTTCATCGGCCTTCGCGATCCGGACGGCCTCATGAACTTTGAAAAGCGGAGTCAGAGGTTGCGTCACCGTCGGGCCGACGAATGTCTGATCCTTGTCAAAGAGCGGAACGGCCCTGGTCACGGTCGGAAAGATGATTCCGCGGCGGAACAATTGAATCGTATCTCCCATGAATTTGTTGTAGTGGATGTTGACGAGATACGCGCCGACCTTCGGGAAATAGTCCGACTGCGCGGCCTTATGGTGGTAGTGCGCCGCGCTGACGCCGGCCGACGCGGCAACGATCGCCTGGGACGCGGCCGCGCGCGCCTGGGCCTCCTCCAGCGTAATGCGGAGAGCGCCCGAAGCCGGTCCGGCGCCGGCCGGCGCCGTTGAACCTTCACCGCGGTCAGACGATGGAATCAGTCCCACAGGCTTCATCCGCGGCGGCCTGAAATCAAAGAGGGCGTCTTGCGCGCCGTTCGTCTTCTCGGACGCCGGCCTCGCTGGTGGGAATAGATTCAAGATTGAAAGCGCCGTGGCGCCCGATGGACCTGGCGCGCCAGACGGCTTGTCCTGCGCCGCGGCGGTTGGGGCAAGTAACAGGGCCGCGAAGACTCCGGAGAAGAATGCGTGAAGAGGGCGATTGTTGATGACCATAGATCCTCCCATCTCCTGACCTCATATGCCAGGCGCCACATGAAACATGGCGCATGGCGTACTTAATGCGGGGAGTGGAAGTGCTATTGCCGAAGAATGACCGCGATAGACGCGACTGCCCTGCTCAAGCCCATCCTGCTCTTGCAGATATTGAAAGAACTTCTCTATATCCATTCGAGCGCCCTTTTCCTGCGAGCCCGCCATAAGCCGTCATCGCACTCTGCCCAATCGCCGCCCCGACGCCTCAGGCGGGCGCCTCAGAAAACGCGCAACCCGGTTGACCGGGCCGCGCAGCAAAATGTAGGGGAGAAACGCCAGGACGAAGGCCACGATCAGCGCCTCCAATGGATAGAACCGGCGAAGAACAATCACCTGATAGATAAAGTCAATAACGATGGCGAGAGCGAAGACTCTGGAGACTGCTTTGAACCCCTCGCGCAACTCTCTTCGCCGATTCTCCGGCTGAGTGAAGAGCGAATAGAAGTAAGCGGGACGGCCTTCCCGCGCGTCTTTCAAACCGTCACGAATCGCGAGGATCAGCGCCATCGCCGGCTGGAGCAGAAGCCTGAATGACATCGGCCCGCCTATCCGACCTGTCAGATCGTTCCACAGTCGAGTGAATAGCTCCTCCATCTTTTCGCCGCCTATTCGTACTTGCAAATATCAAGTCTCATGTGAGCGAGCCTTTGTCGGTATCATAAAAACCTTTCTTGTAGGCGTCTTGTTGTCATTCAGTTTCAGTTTTCCTCCTCGTCACTGATCCTTTCCGTAATCAGGTGAATAATGCATTTTGGAATGGTGGTTTTCCATAGCCGTTAACGCCCAGTTGGCAGGTTAATAGTGGGCGCATAAGACTATTTGCATGGAGTCTGCGCGGGTTCGAGCTTACTTCGCCTCCGCTAAGTGGGTGAGCAATACTCTTTTGAAAAATAGAGCGCATTAGGGCACGCGCCTTGCCTGAGAGCCTCAGGTTGGAGGCGCGTTCCGCCTTCAACCGAATAGAAGTGACAGAATGCTTTGACATACGTAGGCGATAACAGAGAACAACGAAGGTGAAATACGAATGAGATGATGACGGCCGTACTCTCCGGCTTCGCCCTGTCGCTAGCCGCTCCCTGGTTACAGCGGGTCGCGCGTGGCGCGACGGGCTGGATACTCGCTCTGCTGCCGTTCGGCCTGTTCATCTATTTCGCCGGCTTCATTTCAGCGATTGCGGCCGGTCAGGTTTTTGCTGTCTCCAGACCATGGGTTCCGAGCCTCGGCGTCAATCTCTCATTCTACCTCGACGGGTTGAGCCTCATTTTCGCGTTGTTAGTCAGCGGCGTCGGCGCGCTCGTCCTGATATACGCCGGCGGCTACCTGGCCGGGGACGAACGGTTGGGAAGGCTCTACCTTGTTCTGTTGATGTTCATGGCGGCGATGTTGGGGCTGGCGCTGGCCGGCAATCTGATTACGCTCTTCATCTTTTGGGAATTGACCAGCGTCAGTTCGTATTTGCTGATCGGCTTCGATCACGAGCGAGATGAAGCGCGGGCGGCGGCGTTGCAGGCTTTGCTGGTAACGGGACTGGGCGGGCTGGCGCTGCTGGCCGGGCTGGTAATGCTAGGCCTGGCGGGCGGGAGCTTTGAATTGTCCGCGCTGCTTGTCCAGGGCGGTCTCATCCAGTCGCACCCGCTTTACCTGCCGATCCTGCTGCTGACGCTGATCGGAGCCTTCACTAAATCAGCGCAATTTCCCTTTCATTTCTGGCTGCCTGGGGCGATGGAAGCGCCCGCGCCCGTCAGCGCCTATCTGCATTCGGCGACGATGGTCAACGCCGGCGTTTATCTGCTGGCGCGGATGACACCCGTGCTGGGCGGCGCGGATGAGTGGCATTACATCATCATGATTACCGGCGCGGTGACGATGCTCATCGGCGCGGCGATGGCGATGGCCCAGACCGATCTCAAACGCATACTGGCGTATTCGACAGTGAGCGCGCTCGGCGCACTGACGCTGCTCATTGGACTCGGCACGACGCCGGCGATTAAGGCGGCGATGGTCTTCCTGCTCGTGCATTCGTTATACAAAGGCGCCCTGTTTATGGCGGCCGGCTCGATAGATCATGAGACCGGGACGCGAGACGTGGAACGACTCGGCGGGTTGCGACGCATGATGCCGGTCACAGCCGCCGCGGCGATTCTGGCCGCGCTTTCAATGGCCGGGATGCCGCCACTCTTCGGTTTCGTCAGCAAGGAGCTTCTCTACGAAGCCAAGCTGCAAGCCCCACAAGCCGGGTGGCTGATTACAGGGGCAGGGGTGTTGGCGAACGTGATCATGGTTTCGCTGGCGACGGTCATTGCGTTGCGGCCTTTTTTCGGGAGGGAGAGAGAGACTCCGAAAGAAGCGCACGAAGCGCCGCCCTCGATGTTGCTCGGTCCGGCGCTGCTGGCCCTGACGGGGCTCGTCATCGGCGTCGCGCCCGACAAACTCGCCACGCCGCTCGTGGCCGCCGCGGTGAGCGCGGTCCGGGCCGAACCGACCGAAATCAAGTTGGCCGTGTGGCATGGGCTCAATCCAATATTTATGTTGAGCGTGGCCACCATAGCCGGAGGCGTGTGTCTGTACCTGCTGCGCAAGAAATTGTACTGGCTGAACAGGCGGTTGCATGCGGTGGCTGAGTACGGGCCGGCGCGATGGTACGACTTCGCCCTCGACGGCGTGATGACGCTGGCGAAGTCACAGACTCGCCTCCTGCAAAACGGTTATTTGCGCAGATACCTGCTGGTCATCATGGCTACGACGTTGGGCGTGGTCGGTTATGCGTTCTTCAGTCGAGTGGAATTGGGCCGGCCCGCGACGCGGCCGGACGCGCGATTTTACGAATGGATTGTCGCCGCAATCATCCTCGGCGCCGTGATCGGCGCCGTGCTCTCTTCGTCCAGGTTGGCGGCGGTCGCCGCGCTCGGCGTGGTCGGTTTCTGCGTCGCGCTTATCTACATCCTGTACGGCGCGCCCGATCTGGCAAAGACGCAATTCGCCGTCGAAACACTGACCGTCATACTTTTCGTGCTGGTCCTTTATCGTCTGCCCCGCTTTGCCGATTACAGCGGCGGCCTCACACGGCTGCGCGACCTGATTGTCGGGCTCTCTGTCGGCTGTTTGATGACGGCGCTGCTGCTGGCGGTGGTGGAAGTCCCAGGCGGCTCGCGCGTGGCGGACTACTTCGCGGAAAACAGCGCGACGCTGGCTAAAGGGCGCAACATTGTCAACGTCATCCTGGTGGATTTTCGCGCGCTCGATACGCTGGGCGAAATCACCGTGCTCTCGGTCGCCGCGATAGGAGTGTTTGCGTTGCTACGGCTGCGGATCGGGCGCGCGAAAAATCGTCCGAAGGAGGAAGACTGATGAATTCGCTGATTCTTATGACGGCCGCGCGTTATCTGATGCCGTTAATGCTGCTCTTTTCGATCTATTTGCTGCTGCGCGGGCATAACGGGCCGGGCGGCGGGTTCATCGGCGGGCTGGTGGGGTCAACCGCTTTTTCGCTATACGCGTTCGCGTATGACGTGGCGCAGGCGCGACGGACGTTGCGCGTCGATCCGCGCCTGCTGATCGCCGCCGGGTTGCTGACGGCGCTGGCGAGCGGGCTGCTCCCGCTCTTTTTCCGGAAGCCATTTTTGACCGGACTTTGGGTCGGGCGCGAACTGCCGGCGCTGGGCAAGGTCGGTACGCCGTCGCTGTTCGATGCGGGCGTTTATCTGGTGGTCATCGGGGTTGTGCTGACAATCATCTTCGAACTGGCGAAGGCGCCGGAGGATAACTAATGGAGACGTTACTGGCCGTTGTGGTCGGCGGACTGTACGCGGCGGCTGTCTATCTGATGCTGCGACGCAGTCTGGTCAGATTGATCTTCGGCTTGATTCTGCTCGGGCACGCGTCCAACCTGCTGATCTTCACGGCGGGCCGCCTCGTGCGCAGCAAACCGCCGATTGTCGCGGCGGGAGAGACGGCGCTGGTCGCGCCCTTCGCCGACCCCGTGCCCCAGGCGCTGACCTTGACGGCCATCGTCATCAGCTTCGGAGTGCAGGCGTTCGCGATTGTGCTGCTAAAACGCGCGCATCAGCTCATCGATACCGATGACCTGGACGATCTGAAATCGACGGATACATGAACCTGCTGCTCATGCTTCCAATCCTGATTCCGCTGATGACGGCGACGGCGATGTTGATGGCCTGGCGCGCGTGGCGGACGCAACGGGCGCTGAATGTCGTGGGCGCGGCCGGGCTGCTGGGCGCGTCGCTCGCGCTTTTCGCGGTCGTTTGGCGAAACGGAGTTCAGGCGACGAGAATCGGCTCCTGGCCGGCGCCATTCGGTATCACCGTCGTCGCCGATCTGTTCAGCGCAATTATGGTTACGCTTACAGGGCTGATGGGATTGGCGGTCGCCGTCTATTCTCTATCGAGCATTGACACGCGGCGCGAGGCATTCGGGTACTGGCCGCTGCTGCATATTCTACTGGCGGGCGTCTGCGGATCATTTCTAACCGGCGACATCTTCAACCTTTACGTCTGGTTCGAAGTGATGTTGATCGCTTCGTTCGCGCTGCTCACGCTCGGCGGCGAGCGTGAGCAAATTGAAGGCGGGGTCAAATACGTTACCCTCAACCTCCTATCGTCGGCGATCTTCCTGTCGGCAGCGGGGCTGCTTTACGGCGCGGCCGGAACGCTGAACATGGCCGACCTCGCGCGACAGTTGAGCCGGCCCGCGAGACCGGGGCTCCTTACAGCCATCGCGCTATTGTTCATGGTCGCCTTCGGGATCAAGGCGGCGGTCTTCCCGCTCTTCTTCTGGCTGCCGGCTTCGTATCATACGCCGCCGGCGCCTGTGACCGCGATCTTCTCAGGCCTGCTGACCAAAGTCGGCCTCTACGCGATGATCCGTCTCTTGACGCTGATCTTTGCGCATGACGCAGGCTTCATGCGCAAACTGATTATGGGCGCCGCCGGACTGACGATGGTCACGGGCGTGCTGGGCGCGGTCGCGCAGACCGAATTCAGAAGGCTGCTATCGTTTCACATCGTCAGCCAGATCGGCTATGCGCTGATGGGGCTGGCGCTGTTTACGCCTCTGGCGCTGGCCGGAGCGATCTTATTCCTGGTTCACGTCTCGATCGCCAAAGCCGCGCTGTTCCTGACCGGCGGCATCGTCTACAAACTGCGCGGGACTTACGATCTGAAAAAACTTGGAGGACTGTTTCAGCCCGCCCCCGGGCTGGCGATTCTGTTTCTGATTCCGGCGCTGTCACTCGCGGGCATTCCTCCGTTGTCGGGCTTCTGGGCCAAGTTCGCGCTGGCGCGCGCCGGGCTGGAAAGCTCGGATTACGCCATCGTGGCGACGGCGCTCGGCGTAAGCGCGCTTACGCTTTTCTCGATGACTAAAATCTGGGCGGAGGTGTTTTGGAAAAAGAGAGACGCGGGCGTCGACGCGCTCGGATCGGCCCCCCGGCCAGGGCGCGCCACGCTCAGCATGCTCGCGCCAACACTGCTGCTGGCCACGTTGACCGTCGTCATCGGGCTTCTGGCCGACCCATTCTTCGCCATTGCGGCGCGGGCGGCTGAGCAGTTACTCAACAGGGAGGAATACATTCGCGCCGTGTTGGGAGGGGGGGCGTAGCCATGCTGCTCATCAATATTCTGCTGGCGCTGGCGTGGGGCGCGCTGACGGGTAATTTTTCTCCGGTCAATCTGCTTTTCGGGTTCGGGCTGGGGTATTTCCTGTTGTGGCTGGGGCAATGGCGCCTCGAGCCGTCGAACTATTTCGTCAAAGCGCGACGCGTGATCGGCTTCGCATTCTATTTACTCTGGCAACTGATTCTGGCGAATTTGCGCGTGACTTATGGCGTGCTCGCGCCGAATCACCGCCTGCGTCCAGCCGTGCTGGCCATCCCACTGGATGTCAGGACAGACGCCGAGATTACGCTGCTGGCCAATTTGCTGACGCTGACGCCCGGTTCCCTAAGCCTGGACGTTTCGGAAGACCGAAAGGTCTTGTATCTGCATGTGATGCATATGACAGACGAAGAACAGACGCGGCGCGAAATCAAAGAAGGTTTCGAGCGGCGCGTCAGGGAGATTTTGGAATAATGCTTAAGAATGTCGCGTTGACGTTTGTACTGCCGACGCTCGGCATTGCGATGGCGCTGGCTTTCGCGCGGCTCATTCGCGGCCCGAGTCTGCCGGATAGGGCAGTGGCGCTTGATCTGATGACAGTACTGGCGATGGGGATGATCGCCGCCTACGGCATCGGCGCCGACCAGTCGGTCTTTCTCGACGTGGCGGTTGTGCTGGCGCTGGTTTCGTTCGTCGCCACTATCGCGTTCGCCGCATACGTGGAAAGGAGCGAATAGCGATGCGCGACGTAATCAGCTTGATCCTTATGTTGATCGGCGCGTTCTTTATGTTCGTCGCGACCGTGGGCGTGGCGCGGATGCCGGATTTATTTTTGCGGATGTCGGCCACCTCGAAATCAGCCACACTGGGCGCGGCCTGCATACTGCTGGCGGCGGCGGTTCACTTCAATGACTTCGGGATCATCACGCGCGCCGTCGCCACAATCGCCTTTCTCTTCATGACTGCGCCGGTGGCGGCCCACCGCATCGGACGAGCCGCATATTTTCTAGGCGTGCCACTGTGGGAAGGAACTACGCGCGACGACCTGCGCGGCAAATACGACGAAAAGACGCATCTCCTTTTCAACTCACCTGAGCCGCCGGCAGGGGAAACGCAAGAAGAGCCCCATTGATCATTTTGTCGGAGCGGCTCTTTGCTTTGCGAGTTCGTTTCTGAACGCCTGTTCTCTTTCGGCCACATATTTCTTGTAGCCTTCAGGGTCAACGAAGGCTGTAAGAGCGCCCTCCTTCAGCCGCGCGTATTTCGTTTCGAGATCGAAGTAACTGCCATGCGCGCCAAGAAAGATGTCGCACGGCAAGGATTTCAAGACGCGGAACGTCTTTTCGTAATCGGCCGCAATCTGTGGATAGGCGGTGTTGTTCACGAGCCGGTAGCCGGGATTCACGTTGGGACTGCCAATGATCACAACGTTGTAGGTCTTACCGGCCTCCTGCAGCTTCATCGTCCACGTGGCGCAACCTTTCGTGTGGCCGGGAGTGAGATGCGCCACCAGGACGGCGCCTCCTAACTTGACCTCCTCGCCGTCTTTTAGCGCGCGGTCCACCTTTGTGGGCGCGTAGAGCGTCTTTGGATCGGCGCCATATTGAAAGTCCGTCTTGCCGCCCGATTCGACGACCGACACGTCGGGCTCCATGACCATGTATTTCGCGCCAGTTTGCTTCTTGATGGTATCGCTGGCGGCGTTGTGGTCCCAGTGCGCATGGCTGATGAGAAGGATCTTGATGTCACTGAACTTGAATCCCAGCTTTTCCACGCTCGCCTGGATAAGTGAGACATTCTCCTCAAGATCGCTGTTTATAAGGATGTGTCCCTGCGGAGTGGCGATCAGATAGCTAGCGAGGCCTTTGCTGCCAACATAGTAGAGGTTCCCTGCTATTTTGAACGGCGGAAACGGTTCGGTCCAATCGGCATAGGCCTGGGCATACAGGTCGCCGGCAGAGCCGATAACTGCGACAAATACACCCAGGAGGATGATCCACAGACTGAGCCTGTTCTTCTGCATGTTGTCCAACTCCATTTCGTTTATGCTACCTACAGCGGTTTGCGCTTGATTGAAGAGGCCGCTTGCTTACGCGCGCGGTACGGTACCGCGACCGTGAGGGAGCGGAGTCTTCGTTCATCTGAAAACCGCTGTAAAGGATTGGCGATGAGCCGCGACCTGGAGTGTAATTTGGCTCCGTCGCCAATGCAATCAAGCCAGCGGGTTCTGTTGAGCGCGGAACAGAATATAGATGTCGTGTGGTATTTTTGCGTAAGCTTCCCGGAACGCTCCGGATCTGTCATTTCAAAAAGCTGTCTCTCCCGAAATTCCTCAAGTCGGCG
>DASUFM010000794.1:0-22079 GCA_036274535.1 Blastocatellia bacterium | reverse complement strand
GGCGCTGAGCGCCGATCTCACATTGGACAAAGTCTCGTTTAACCGTTAATTGCGTGGCGAACCACTTATCCGCATAGATCGCAAGCGCTTAGTCTCAGGTTAAGTGAGCGGTTAATTGCAGGTTAACCGGCGATATTCGACGCTTGATATTTTTCAACCTCATCATCCGATTACGACATTGAAAAATGGCGCTGACTTTGTCCTTTTGTGGCGCTGGCGCTTGCGCCAGCGCCACAAAAAGGACAAAGTCGAGCTTAGCGTCCGTTCGAATTGGCTTCGGCGGTCGTGTTCAGATTTTCGGCGTATGTTACGACTTCATGCGTGTCCAACCGCATTGCGGCGATGACGGCGATCCGGCCATTGGTCGCCGCCACCGGATAAGCCACTCCTTCTTGTCGCGCGCTCCTGCGCAGAAGGCCCTTTTGCGTATTCAGGACGCCCCAGGCGCTGAATGCCTTTCCGTCCATATCATCCCATGCGACGAAGACTGAACCGTCCGCAAAGCCGGCGGTGTGCGCGCGCTTCCCCATTTTTTGCTGCGGATCGAGCAGGCGCCGCGGAGCGAAACTTTTTCCGTTGTCGGTCGATGTCGCGTAATAAAGACCTGGGCGTTCGCCTCCGCCCATAAACCAGACCACCGTGATGGCGCCACGATTGTCGAAGCTGAAGCTCGGCCCGGCGACCGGGCAGCCGTTGATTTCCCATTTGTCTTCGCTGACCGCGGTCTGAGCGAAAGTCTTTCCGCCGTCTCCCGAGCGGGCAATGATGATGTCGCGGTACATGGGCCCTGAGCGCGGCACGACGCGGTAGCTGAGATAAAGGCCGCCCGCCGCGTCGATTTGCAGGTTCGTCCGGCAGCACTCGCATACATCGGTCAGAATGCGGCGGTCGCGCGAAAACGTGCGGCCGCGGTTCGTTGAAACAGCCAGCCAGATTTCCGCGCCGCGATCTTCTTTCCGCTTGTCGCGCTCGTCAATCCAGGCGACGTAGACGCGCCCCAGCTTGTCCACGGCCATGGATTGAAACGCATGGCCGGCGGGCTCGCCCGCGCCGTCGGAGTTGACGGTTACGGCGGGCGAGAAGGTCTTGCCTTCGTCGGTTGAACGCGAGAAGCGAATGTCGCCCTTCCATTTTCCGCGCTCGCTCGCCCAACAGACGTAAACCTCGCCCCGCGGGCCGGCGGCCACCTTCGGCGGATTCTCATTGCGCACAGTGGCGTCGCCCGCGACGTTGTTGACCCGGACGGGCGCCGAAAAATTCACGCCGTCGGAAGAATGACGTAGCATCACGTCGCTGGCGCCGCGGGCGCGTTCGACGTACGCCAGATAGAAGCCGCCCCGATTGTCCGAGACGATGTACGGGTTATACCGGCCGTTCGCCGCCGCGGGCGCGTTGTGCTGATGCGCTTGCGCCAACGCGATCGCATTGACCGCCAACATCAATCCGATTACCGACATATTTCGCCACATTGAATGAACCTCCTACTCGTAAAACCATCCACGAAACCACACGAAGAAACACAAAGAAAATAGAAAAGCTTCGCGCCCCTTCGTGCGGCTTCGTGGATGTTAACGAAACTCTATCCTTAAGCCGCCGCTCCAACGCCTGCCGTAGCCGAAATGCGTTCCTTCAAATGGATTGCCGAAGTTGTAAGCGAAAAACTTGTCTGTGATATTTGAGATGTCGATCTGCGCCGCGCAATTTACTTTCTCTCTCCTGAACAGATTGACGCCGGCGGAGAAGTTGAAAATCGTTCGCGGTTTGACGCGCCCGCGGTCGAAATTCACGAGTTCGGCGCCGGGCGCGGATCTCAACTCATCGAGTTTTTCTTCTTCGACTTCCAGCGGCACGCCGCTTTCGTGCCGGCCGGTGAAGCTCAGCAATAATCCTGAACGTTGATGTTGATACGTGACGCCGAACGCGCCGGTGTTGCGTTGATCCTGATCGGGAATGAATTTGACGCCGGGCCCGATCTCTATGAACTCATCAGTCAGAAACAATCCCCCATTGATCGGGCCGGTTTGCAGGATGCGCATGTTCGTATAGCTTAACCAGCCGGAAATGCCTTTGCGCTCCGGAATATCAAGCCTCACGTCAACGCCGCGCGAGAAGCCTTCGGCCACGCTGTTCGGAAAGATGATCGTCGTATTGAAGAAAACGTTCGGGTCGCCGACATTTCGAAAATCGCGACGCCAGAATGCGACGTCCAGCCGAACCCGACCTCCGACATCCTGTGTGAACCCGGCTTCGTAGGCGGACAGTTTTTCAGGATGGATGTCCGCGCCGCCATGGCTGGGGCCTGCGCCGAACGGCGACAATACGCGCGCCATCTCCGACGAAGAGAGCAGCAGGTTGTCCACCTGTGGCGGCTGAAACAGGCGGTCGAACGAGGCGCGCAGCGCCGTCTTCGTCTTCGGGATGAAATAGACCGCGCCGAGGCGAGGGCTGACCTGTTGATCGGAAACAAGCAGACTGGTGTGATCGTAACGCAGTCCGACCTGCGCCGTCAGATTGCGCAGCGGCGAAAACTGATCCTGCGCGTAAAACGAGAACTGCCCCCGCACACGCCTGTCACGAAAAAGAAACGGGTCGTCCCTGTCATGTTTCAGCGAGGCGTCGTTGATCTCGCGGTCTTCGGCCACGTCTTCGTCGGTGATGAAAAAAGTAAAGAACTCACGCGGGGCGATCCGGCCGGCCTCGACGCCGGCCTTGATGGTATGGCCGCCATGCTGATGCGTCAGACTGGCGATGACGCCAGAGCGCGTGTGCGCGCGATCCTGCTCGGCGAAGATCGGTATGTCGTTTTCGCTCCCGAATAATTTTGACTGATGGCGTCGACGGAAGACCGCGAAGTTGCCGACGGTTCTGTCAGAGAAGAGGCGTTGCCAGCTTACCGACAGATTGTTGTCGCGCAATTCCTGCCGTTGTCGCTGCCCTTGAACTTCCTGGCGCGCGTCGTTCGGAACTCGGAAATCGGAGCCGTTCGCCGACATGTCGAACAACATCGTGTCGCGCTCGCCCGTGCGCCAGTCGGCGCGCAGGTTCAAATTGGCCGCGCCGCCTCGATTATTGAAATTGCGCGGGTCAACGGGGTCCAGAAAACGGTCCGAGCGATTCGTTGCGCCGTTGGCGAAAAAACCGAACTTCTTTCCGAGGCCGCCCCCAAAGGCCGCGGCGATGTCTCCAGTGCGGAAATCTCCCGCGCCGGCGCGCAGGCTGCCGGCGACGCTATGATCAATCCCGGACTTCGGTTGCACGATGACGACGGCGGCGTTGCGTCCGCCGAACTCGGCCGGTATGCCGCCGGTGATCACCTGCAGGGAGTTGATTGTGTCGGTGTCGAATGAACTGGCCGAAAGCGAATCCAGCCGGTCGGCGACCGGGACGCCGTCTATGACGTAAAGAATCCCATCGTCGACTCCGCGAACGTGGAGCAGCCCGTTATTTTCGGTCGCCATGCCAGGCGTCGTCGCAATCAACTCCTGAAGCTGGCGCCCGCGATTGATGCGAGGCGCGCGCCCGATGAAATTCGCGGCCAATGTAGTCTCCGAACCGGCCGAACCGGTATCGACAAGATTCTCGTCCGCCGCAACGTTGATCTGTTCACTGGCCCCGGCCACACTCAGGTTGATAGAGAGCTCGACCGGCAAATTTGAATTCACCGTGACCTGCCGCGAGCGCGCGGCGAATCCCTTCGCTTCGACGCGAAGAATGTATCGGTTGAAAGGCACGTTACTGAAGGCGAATGTCCCCGCGCCGTCGGTCACGCCTTCGACCTTCTCGCCGGTGATGTAGTTGGTCAGCCAGACTTCCGCGCCGGCCACGACCGCGCCCGTCGGATCAGTGATCGCGCCCTTGACCGTCCCGATCTGAATCTGGGCATACGCGCTGGACGCCAGCAACAAGACAGTGAGGGCGAGAAATCTGTTTGTCATTTTCATTAAGAGCGGGTTCCCTTCCGGTGTTGGATTCCTTCTATATTTCAGACCGTCATTGATTACCGGAGGTTTCAATCTTTTTCCAGAGGAGAACGCGGAACACGCGGAAATAACAGAAGTCGCGGAAAATCTCCGCGTGTTCCGCCATTTCCGCGTGTTCCGCGTTCTCAAAACGACAGTCTGAGTCCGAATTGAATCTGCCTTGGATCGGCGGCGGCGGTCGGACGTCCGAAGTTAGGGTTCGGCGCCGCGCCAGTCCCGAATGTTCCGTTCGGCAACTGAAAATTGGCGCGATTGAACATGTTGAATCCTTCGGCGATCACTTCAAGGCCGAAGCGGTCGTTGAAGCGTATGCGGCGGCTCAATCGCAGATCGAGCGAAGCGAAATCGAATCCTACGCCCGCGTTGCGGCTCACTCCGGCCGGCCGGTCGTTGACGTTGGTGTCGTTGTTCCGATCCGCGCCGGTCACGACGTTAAAGGGCAGCGCCGAGCCGTACCTGAAGATCGAACTCAGTTGAAAACCCGCGAAGGCGCGCCGCCACAAGGCGCCGCCCGACGTCTCAGGCGCCGACAGCGTTCCGCTCACCGCCAGGACGTGACGCTGGTCGTTGTCGCTGCGGCCTCTCTCATCGCGCAGATTGAAGTTGTCCTGCGGCGTGAAGAAGAACGCGTTGCCGGCGTTGTCAATCGCTTTCGAGAACGTGTACGACAGTCGCGCGCCCACCCACTGCCTGAACCGCCGGTTGAGCGAAACCGTCAGCCCGTTGTAATACGAATCGCCAGAGCTTTCATACCGCGAAATGGCGCCGAAGTCCGGATTGGGGCGGCCCTGATTCGGAACGCCGGAGGAAACAGGGAAGCGCGGGACATTGACATTGCGCGACAGGATCAAATGCAGCCCGCGCGTATGCAGATATCCCACCGACAGCGACGCGCCCGCGGTCAACTCGCGTTCTATCTGCAAACCGGCCTGCTGTGTGTAGGCGTTCTCTATCTCCGGGTCAATCGTCGTGACGCTCGGCAGAAAGCCCGATGGAAACGACGTGGCGACGTTTGGGAATATCGGCGCGCCCGCCTGTCCGAACTGAAACTGAGCGACGCGGTATTTCGAGCCGTCGCGCTGCAAGGCGTTCGAGGTCGCGCGCAGCGGGATGCGGTCGTAATAAACGCCGTAGCTCGCGCGTATGACAGTCTTGCGGTCGCCCGGCGCCCAGGCCAGCCCGACTCGCGGCGCGACGTTATTCGTGTCCGTCGCTATCGGGTCGGGCAGCCATTGAACGTCGTAGCGCAGTCCGGCGTTGATCGTCAGGCTCGGGCGAACTCGCCATTCGTCCTGCATGAAAACGCCGAGATTCGGATTCGACTGGAACTGGGCAGGCTCTCCGAACGCCTGCTGAAACTGCGTGTAGCGCCCGGCCTGAAAACTGGCGAGTGATGAGAATGTGTACACGCCCTGCGCGGCGCCGGGAAACGTGATGTTCACGCGGTTATACAGGAAGTCCGCGCCGAATTTGAGCGAATGCGCGCCTCGTTCTACCGTCACGTTGTCCACCAGTTCGTAAAGGGCGATGTCGCGCCCTGTCGGTGAACTCGTGGAAGTCCCCAGGTTGGCCACGCCTGAGATGTTGATCGCCGGGCCGGCCAGGTCGTTCGGCGGGGCGGCCAGACTGCTGCGCGTGAATTGAAACCGAGCCTCGTTGGCGACGCGCGACGAGACGGTCGCGACCTCGCTGACCGCAATGGTCTGGTCGCGATCTTCTAGCGCAGTCCCCCGGCTCGCTGCGTTCAACCCGCCGACGCCGCGAGCGTTGAAACTCTGGATATCGTAAAAGCTGTAACGCGCCGTCAGCAGGTTGGACGCGTTGATGTGGTGATCGACTCGCGAAAAGAAGTTGGTCGTGTCATAGCCGGTCGGCGCGAGTCCGGTGTTGACGCGCGGGCCGGCGTATCCGATTCGATCCAGCGCCGTGTTGATCGTCGATATGTCCGGCGGCGAGATCGTCACGACGGCCGAATTGTTCAACCTGGTCTGCTCGAAGTTGGCGAAGATGAATGTACGGTCGCGCAAAATCGGTCCGCCCAGGGTTGCGCCGTATTGAGCCTGCGTCAGCGGGTCTTTCAACAGCCTGCGCGGATCGCGAGGGTCCGGAGTCGTCGAAAGCGGATTTCGCGCGTCCAGCCGCCGGCTGCGCAGAAATCCATACGCCCGCCCGCGCCAGTCATTCGAGCCCGATTGCGAGACGACATTGATGATCCCGCTCGAAGCCCGGCCGAACTCCGCGATGCCGCCGGAAGTGATGACCTGGAACTCGCGTATCACCTCCTGGCTGAAGAAGGTTCCCGGCAGATCGGCCGCGTCGTCGTTGGCCGACAGTCCGTCCATGACGAAACCGTTGTTGATGTTGCGCTGGCCCGCGACCGAGACTTGAGTTCCGGGCACGGCGGACGTCTCCGCGAAGCGTTGATTGGCGACAGGATTGGCGCGTGTCACGGCGGGCGTGAGCGCCGCCAGGTCCAGGTAGTTGCGCCCGTTGAGCGGCAGGCTGTCAACCTCGGCCGGCAGCATGGTCTCCGCCACTTGCGTGCGCACGGTCTCGATCAAAGTCGATTCCGGCTTGACGTCGAGTCGCTCGATCATTCCAGCCACTTTGAGTTTGAATTGCGCGTCGAGCGACTGGCCGATTGTCAGCGTCAGCTCGCGTTCGATCGTGGAGAATCCTTCAGCCTCGATCTTCAGCCTGTAGCGGCCTACCGGCAGATAGAGAAAGCGAAAACGGCCCTGCGAATCGCTCTGCGTTGTCGAGCTGCGATTTTGATCGAGATTGATTGCGGCGACGGCCGCGCCCGAGATCGACGCGCCGTTCGCGTCTTCAACGCGGCCGCTGAGTGTGGCGGAGGTCACGGCCTGCTGCGCGAACGCCGTCGCGCTCACCATAATATATAACAGACAGAAAAATGCCGTACGGGTCTTCATTGAGTGAACTCCTCATCATTGATGGAGGGACGCGAATCGGAAATGCGCGAAGCCATTGAATATTGGCCATTGAAAAGCGGGAGAGAGATCGTTCTCTCCCGACATGACAACGGACAATAGCCATTAGAAAGGCTTACCAGGACGCGCCGGCCCCTTCCGGGTGTATGCGGACATTTTGTTATTGATAGTGATTCAGATGAGGAGAACGGGAGGAGCTCGTGGAGGTGTGGGCGTGAACCATATGGAATGATGCGCCCGCAATGGATTGTGGTATCCGAATGAAAGTCGCGACGCGAGGTCGAAATCATGCGCCGCCGGTCGGGCGATTTCGCGTGAAATGAAATTCGATGACGAAGGCGGAGCGCAGGAATAACAGGATTGCGACTTGATTTCGACCGGCTCGATTATCGGTTGGCCGTCCGGGTTCTGACCCTTGACCCAGGGCTTGCGCGCCGCGCAGCAGCAATGACCTTCGGCCACGCAGCAGGCCATCTCACAAAATTCAGACTCGCTGGCCGAAAGCGAGAGCGCGGGAGACAAAGCGGTGAACAGCAGCGCCAGCGCCGCGAAAATCGCGCGCAATGTGGCCGTTTGTTTGTACGCCTTCGCCTTCATCAAGCCTCTCACCGGAAGATGTGGAAGGAGAATTTCTGTCGCGTTTCGTGAAAGCTTAGCTTAGCCCGAACATTAGCGCCGCGTCAATTCAGTCGCATGGGAGCGCAGGCATCCTTGCCTGGGTCTTATCGCAGTCGCATGGGAGCGCAGGCATCCTTGCCTGCGTCTTATCGCGCCTTATCGCAATGCCGGCAGGCGGGGACGCCTGCGCTCCCAGGAAAATTTCCCCGGAACTCACTTTTTATTGACCTCGTATATGCGTCTGAATAATATGTGGCTATGACAAATATTAACACGCGAATTTTCGACCGCGAATTGAAGAAGGGCAGCGCCGAATTATTGATTCTCTCGCTCGTCGAGGCGCGGCCCCGGCACGGTTATGAGATTTCCAAATTGATCGAGAACCGTTCCGGCGGCGCGCTGAGTTTCCACGTCGCCTCGCTCTATCCTCTGCTTTATCGGCTGGAAAAGCGCGGCTGGATCAAGGGGCAGTGGGTGGAAAAGGCCGGGCAGCGGCGGCGGCGCTATTACAAATTGACGCCGGAAGGAAAGAAAGTGCTCAAGGCGCAGCGCAGCGCCTGGGAATCCTTCGTGGCCGCGATCAGTCGAATCACCGGAACCGAACATGCCTGAGTGGAAAGACGAGATCAAAGAACGACTGGCGGGGTTGAATCTTGAGCCTACACGCGAGGCCGAGATCGTTGAAGAGTTGTCGCAGCATCTTGAGGATCGTTACAAGGAATCGTTTGCCAGTGGCGCGGCGCCGGATGACGCCTATCGCGGGGCGCTCGCGGAGTTGCGCGAAGGCGAGTCGCTTGAAAGAGAACTGCGGCAAATTGAGAGCGAGGCGCCTCAAGAGCCTGTCGTATGGGGCGCGAACAGGAAGATCAATATGTTTGGAGGCATTTGGCAAGACTTACGCTATGCCGCGCGGATGCTCGCTAAAACGCCCGGCTTCACTTTAATGGCGGTCATCACATTCGCGCTGGGCATCGGCGCGAACACTGCGATTTTCAGCGGCGTCAACGCCGTACTCTTCAGACCGTTGCCGGCGACGCGGGAGCCGGACCGCCTGTGCCATGTCAGACTTAAAGGCGGCAAGGAAGGCAAAGACCGCACTGAGTGGGCCTATGCCGAGTACGAGGATTTTCAGGCGCGCAGCCGTTCGCTGGAAGGCTTAGCGGCTTACTTGAGCCTCAGAGAAGCTGAGTGGCGTTTCGACGGGCAGTCTCAATGGCTGGTAGGCGAGTATGTTTCAAGCAATTACTTTCAAGTGCTCGGCGTGACAGCCGCGGTGGGGCGTGTGCTTACGCCGGAGGATGAATCGGTAGGCGCTGGTAATGCGGTCGTCGTTAGTGATGGCGTCTGGCGCAATCACTTCGCGGCAGACCCCGGCATCGTCGGCAAACATGTCCTCATCAACGATCGCGGTTTTACCATCGTAGGCGTCACTGCGCCGGCCTTTCGTGGGCCGAGCCAGCCCTTCACTCCAGCCTGGTGGATTGCGGCCAGGAAAGAATCGGACGCATGGCATCGCGAGTCGCCGGACTATAGCCTGATCGGCAGGCTTAAGCCGGGGATCAATCCGCGCCAGGCGCAGGCGGAACTAGCGGTCATCTTCGCGGGATTCAAGCAACGCAAACCTGAAGTTTATCAGGATCGTTCTATCGCGGTGGACGCGACGCGCGGTTTCGAGAAATTGAGCGATGAACTCAGCGGTTATAACACTATTATGGCCGCCTCCGTGGCGGTCGTCGGTCTAACGTTACTGATCGCCTGCGCGAATGTCGCCAGCTTCCTGCTGGCTCGCGCCAGATCGCGGCGCAAAGAGATCGCCGTGCGGTTGGCCTTGGGCGCGAGCCGTTGGCGCGTCGCGCGCATGCTGCTGGCTGAAAGCTTGCTGCTGGCCGGCCTGGGCGGGGCCGCCGCAGCCGCGCTGAGCTTCTGGACTACCGATCTGCTGAGCCATGCGTTGAGTCTGATACTCGAAGGCCTGCGCTGGCATCCTGCCTTCCGCGACTGGAATCTCACTCCTGACCGGCGGGTTTTCGGCGCGACCTTGCTGGTTTCCTTGCTCGTCGGCATCGTTTGCGGCCTGGCGCCGGCGCTGCAAGCATCGAAGGTCGATTTGACGGGGGGGGTGAAAGACGAAGCGGGCTTGCATGGTCCCGGATTCAGGCGCCTTAGATGGGGCAACGCGTTGGTTGTGACGCAAGTCGCCGGCGCCCTGGCGCTGCTCGCCGGTTCGGTATTGTTCCTGCGTAGCGCGCGGCAAGCCTTACGGCTGGATACGAGGTTTGAAGCGCGACAACTCGCCTTCAATAAAATCGAGCTTCCCCGTAGAAAGAGTCCTGCCGAGGCCGCTTTGAAAGATGTGCAATCGTATCGTGATCTGCAGAGCGGCGTGGCGGCTCTGCCCGAGACGCAATCTGTTTGCCTGGCAGATGGCGCCTTACTCGACGGCACAGGCTATCGAGACGGATACAAATTACAGGCGCCGGGCGCCGATCCGATGCCCTCCGGCGACCGCGTGTTTGGAAGCCTCACCATAAGCCCGAACTATTTCGCTACTGTCGGTATTCCACTCGCGCGCGGGCGCGATTTCACCGAAAGCGATCTTGCCGGCTCTTCACGCGTCGCCATCATCAATGAAGCGCTTGCTCGCCGCGCTTTTCCCGGTCAAGACCCCATGGGGCGGCAGGCGCATCTCATACGCCGCAGAGTGTGGGGTGGCAATGTTGAAGCGGTGGAGATCATCGGCGTCGCCAAAGACGTCATGAACAACGAACTGGGCGGAGAGATGGAACCCATCATTTATCTTCCACTCAGGCGAAATTTTTTCGATGAAAGCAATCGCGTGGTTCTCATCGTCCGCACTCGGAATGACCCGGCCGCGATTTTCCCATCCGTCGCTAGTCTGATCAGGAGGCTGGGTCCGGAACTCGAGCTCAAACAATATACGCTGGCTGAAAACAACGATCGTCAGACGCTGCCGTCGAGGACTGCTTCGGCGTTCTTCGGATTATTCGGCGCCCTGGGACTGCTGCTGGCCTCGGTGGGGTTATCCGGAACGCTTGCTTACGCCGTCGCGCAGCGCACAAAAGAGATCGGCGTGCGCATGGCCCTCGGCGCCGACCGCGCCGCCGTTTTCAGAATGGTCATCGGCGAAGGACTGGCTTTGACCCTGGCAGGCGCCGCGATCGGCCTTTTGCTCGCGCTGGCGTTGACCCGCGCGCTGGCGAGTTATCTGTACGGCATCAGCGCCGCCGATCCAATCACATATCTGGCCGCGACGCTGGTTCTGATATTCGTTGCGCTGTTCGCCTGTTACTTCCCCGCGCGGCGGGCGACGAAGGTCGACCCGATGGTCGCATTGCGTTGTGAGTAAACGGCGCCTTAAGCAAAAGGCACAAGACGTGAGGCGAGGATTTTGTTATCGCGCGTGAGTAAAGGGATACCCTCGATAATGCTGGTGGCGGCGATCAATTCATCCGCTGGGTCAGAACGGAAGTCAAGTTGTGCGCTGGCGCGCGCGATTTCCAGACTGATAGGAATGACCGTCAATTGGCGGCGGGCATTCAAAAATGCCGGGCTGTCAAGGTTCAAGCTAATGCGTCCGAGTTGAACCAGCTTAGCCAGTTCCCACAACACAATGTCGGAAATGGCAAGAGGTTGTTGCGTGATCAGTTGTTGCTCACGGGGATTAAGCGCGCCACTGAGCAGATAGATCAATATGTGTGTATCAAGATTGAGCATTCCATTGAAGGTTTGTCGAGAAAATGTCGCCGTGGATAGTGATCTCGTCCTTCATCGAACCAATCAGCGCCTCATTATTGACGGCCGGCAACGGGATGATCTTGGCGATAGGACGGCCTTCTTTCGTCAAGATCACGCCGGGTGTAACCAGGCGCTCCAGTATTTCCAGGCAGCGGGCTTTGAAATCCGCTAAGTCAATCGTGTTATCGGCAATAAGGTCATCAGTATTCATAACAAATCCTTTAGCCATTGGCCTGAGGTAAGGATAACAAAATCGAACGATTATTTCGAGATGTGGGAAAGGCGGACGCGAACGCCAAGGAAGGGAAACAAAACGTGCTTGACTGGAAACAAGAGATCAGACAACGGCTGGCGATACTGCAGCTTGAGCCAACGCGCGAGACTGAGATCGTAGAAGAGTTGGCGCAGCACATGGATGATCGTTACTCGGAATCGCTCGCCGGTGGCGCGGCGCCGGAGGAGGCTTCCCACGCCGCGCTCGCTGAATTAACGGATGGCGCCTTGCTCGCGCGTGAACTGCGGCCGGTCGAGAAGCGAGTCGCGCAGGATCCCATCATTCTCGGAACCGATCGGAGGCGCAATATGGCTACAGGTCTGTGGCAAGACGCGCGCTACGGCGCGCGAATGTTGATGAAGCAGCCGGGCTTCACGGCGATTGCCGTCCTCACGCTGACGCTAGGCATCGGCGCGAACACGGCGGTCTTCAGCATCATCAACGCCGTCGTCTTTCGCCCGCGCCCGGTGGCGCAGCCTGAACAGTTGGTCGAGCTTTACAGCGGCGATGCGCGGGATCCTTATCAAAGTTCCGCTTACCAGGATTTTTTGATCTTTCGTGACCAGGGCGAAGTCTTTACGAGCCTCGCGGCGTATAGCCTCAGGCAGTTCAAATTGGGCGGAGCGGACGAGATGGAGCAGGTCGCCGGAGAAGCGGTCTCCGGCAATTATTTCGACTTGCTTGGAGTCAAGGCTTTCATTGGCCGCACGTTTTTGCCGGAGGAAGATCAAACTCCTGGCGCGCATCCGGTGGCGGTGATCGGCCACGAATTGTGGCGCCGCCGCTTTGGCGCTGATCCCGCGTTGATCGGCAAAACGATCACGGTCAACAACCAGGCGCTGATGGTGATCGGCGTTGCGCCGCCGCAATACACAGGCATGATTCGCGGGATCGCGGCCGAGTTGTGGATACCCGTAATGATGGTCCCACAGTTGGAACCGGAACGCGGTCTGTCTCTGCTCAACAGTCGCGGCGACAATTGGCTCTTTATGGTCGGGCGGCTCAAGCCTGAGGCGACGCTGGAACAGGCGCGCGCGCGCTTCGATCTGATCGCCCGCCAGTTGCGGGAAGCCTATCCAGAAGCCTGGCGGGGGGGGCGCGCTGAGTCTGGCGAAACGCGCGAAAAGTCGGTCACCATCCTGCCCGAAAGCGAGACCAGAATTCCTCCCGAGGCGCACGCCGGGGCCTATGCCTACATCGCGATAGTGGTGACGATCATCAACCTGGTAATGCTGATCGCGTGCCTGAATCTGGCCAATCTGCTGCTGGCGCGCGCGACGGCGCGGAGCAAAGAGATCGCAGTGCGGCTGGCGGTGGGCGCCGCGCGCTGGCGCGTCGTGCGGCAGTTACTGACTGAAAGCGTGTTGCTGGCGGCGCTCGCGGGCGCCGCCGGCGTATTGCTGGCGATGTGGCTGACGAGCGCGCTGGCGGCTTCGGTCCCTGCGATGCCCGCAGGCATCCGCCTCGCGGTTGATCTGCGGTTGGATTGGCGCGTGTTGCTATACGCGTTGGCGGTTTCGTTTCTGGTCGGCGTGTTATTCGGCCTGGCTCCCGCGCTGCAGGCTTCCAGGCCGGATGTGATCGCGGCTTTGAAAGACGGAGCGGAGGGCTATGCCGGCGCGCGGCGCCAATCGCGGTTGCGCAACGGGTTGATCGTTACGCAGGTCGCGTTGTCGGTGGTGTTATTGGCGGGGGCGGGGCTGGTGTTGCGCGGCGTGCGAAACCTCCGACCAATCAGCCTGGGCTACGATTCGCTCAATCTGGTGGTCGCGCCGATCGAACTGGAAGAACGCCTATACGACCGAGCGCGCAGCCAGGATTTTTACCGGCGATTGGCGGAGCGCGCACGCGCCTTGCCCGGTGTGCGGACGGTGACTTTCGTTGATCACCCGTTCATCGGATTGGCCTGGTCACGCGCCTCTGTTGGGATCGAAGGCTACAAGGCGGCTCCTGGCGAAGATATGCAGCTTTACAGGAATATCATCGGCCCGGGCTACCTGACGGCGATGAACATTCCAATCACGCAAGGGCGTGATTTTGATGAACGCGACCGCGACGGCGCGCCTTGCGTGGCAGTCGTCAACGAGGCTTTGGCGCGACGCTACTTCGCCGGTGGACGAGCGCTCGGGAAACATTTGACGAAGTTCGGCCGGCAGCGATCCGACCAACTTTGCGAGATCGTCGGCGTCGTCCGGGACGACAAGTTTCAATCGCTGCGAAAGGAACCTCTCCCCTGGCATGCCTTCCCTCTGTTGCAATCGCACAGGCTGGGGACGACGATGTTCATTCACACCGAGGGCGCGCCTGAAAATCTGATTCCCGCCGTGCGCCGCACGATTCAATCGCTCGACCAAACTATCGTTACTACCGGCGTCCTGACTTTAAACGACACCTTTGCCCCTATACTTTATTTCTATCGCTTATTCGGCCTGCTTGTCGGCGCGTGCGGGCTGCTGGCCATCTTGCTGGCCGTCATCGGCATTTACGGCGTGGTCGCTTACGCCGTCAGCCGGCGCACTCGCGAGATCGGCATTCGCATGGCCCTGGGCGCCGACAAACGGAAAATCCTGCGCCTGGTCATGAGCCAGGGAATGATTCTGGTGGGGTACGGATTGAGCGCGGGGCTTTTGTTGGCGCTGGCGCTGACGCGAGTCCTGACCAGCTCGATCTTCCCCGTTCCGATATTGAATGGCGTGAGCGCCACCGATCCGCTGACGTTCGGCTCGATTGCGCTGCTGTTGATCGCCGTGGCGCTGCTGGCCTGCTGGATACCGGCGCGGCGCGCGGCGAAAGTTGATCCGATGATCGCATTGCGTTGTGAGTAGGTGATGGCCCTTCTTCGTCGCGGAGCGACGGAATGAAACCTGGGCCGGCGTTTTAACGCCGGTTACGTAGGCAAATGTTTATTCAGTCGCGTAGCGACGGTTGAAAACGGCGAAGAAAAGAAAATTGAATGCGGCGATTCATAATAATCTCAACCGTCGCTACGCGACTGGGGATTTCGCTAACACGAAGTACCGGCGTTGAAACGCCGGCCTAAGATCAAACCGTCGCTCCGCGACGAAGAAAGCTTTCTATTTAAGAGAGTCGAACATGCGTGAATGGGATGAAGAGATCAGTCAATTGCTGTCGAAATTGAATCTGGAGCCGGCGCATGAAGCCGCTATCGTCAAGGAGATCTCGCAGCATCTCGATGACTGTTACCAGGAGTCGCTCGCAAACGGCGCTACGCCGTCGGAAGCCGAGCGCAGAACGCTCAATGAATTGGGGGCCGTCGAGACGCTTCAGCGGGAACTGCGGCGGGTCGAGCGCCCGTCGCCGCCGGAACCCATCGTATTAGGGACCAACAGGAGGATCAATATGATTGCCGACTTTTGGCAGGACCTGCGCTACGGCGCGCGAATGGCGATGAAAAATCGCGGCTTCACGGCGGTGGCGGTCTTCACGCTGGCGCTCGGCATCAGCGCGAACATCACGATCTTTTCCATGATCAGCGAATTCTTCTTCAATCCTTTGCCCGTGAAAGACCCGGATCAACTGGTTCTTGTGCTGCAGAAGAGCGCCGTTTGGGACAAGCCGCACGGCCATTCCTGGCTGGATTTCCGCGACTATCGTGAGCGCCTGAACGTCTTCTCGGATATGCTCGCCGTCGCCATGAGCCCGGCTCATCTGAGCGTCGCGGGACAGCAGCCTGACCGCGAGTGGATCGAGATTGTCAGCGGCAATTATTTTTCCATGCTGGGCGTTGAGCCAAAGTTGGGCCGCCTCTTCCATCGCGAGGAAGGCGAGAAGCCAGGCGCCGATCCGATCGTCGTGTTGTCGTACGAGTACTGGCAGAGAAAATTCGGCGCCGACCCCGCGGTCGTCGGCAAGGCGATCAACATCAACGGTCATCCCTTCACCGTTGTCGGAGTGGCGCCGGAGACTTTCAGCAGCGCGCAATGGAAGATGGCGCCCAGGGCTTTTGTGCCCGCTTCGATGGCGCCTCAGGCGCATCCCGACGGCGAGGCGTCGTTGAAGGAGCGTGGCGAGGTGATCTTCAGGGTGATGGCTCGATTGAAGCCCGGCGTGACCATTGCTCAGGCCGGCGCGGCCGTGGAGATCGCCGGCAGACAGTTGGCCAGGGAATATCCTGATGAGCACAAGGGAGCGAAGGTCTTCGTCGCCAGAGAGCAATATTGCCGGCCCGAGCCGACCACGTCGGAATTCATACCGCTGGCCGCCGCCGTCTTCATGGCGATGGTGGGGCTGGTGTTGCTGATCGCCTGCGCCAACGTCGCCAACCTCATGCTCTCGCGCTCGGTCGCGCGTCAAAAGGAAATGGGAATTCGCACTGCCATCGGCGCGAACCGCTGGCGGCTGATTCGACAGCTGCTGGCTGAAAGCGTTCTGCTCGCATGTCTCGCAGGCGTGGCCGGTTCTCTGCTCGCAAACTGGAGCGGGTATCTGCTGAATAAGATGCCTAATGGCGCTGGAGATATGCCGCTCCGCGCCGATGAAGCTTCGTGGGATTGGCGCGTTTTCGCCTTCACGCTGGCGCTGTCCCTCCTGGTCGGCGTCGTGACGGGATTGGCCCCCGCGCTGCGGGCGACGCGGTTCGATCTTCAAAGTGTGCTGAAGGAAGGCGGCGGCCTGCTTGCGTCTAGAAGGCATTTCTTTCGGAGCGCGCTGGTGATCTCTCAAGTGGCGGTCAGCGTTGTAGTGCTGATCGCTGGAGGGCTGTTCGTACGCAGCCTTCAGCAGGTCGCGGACTCGAAGCTCGGCTTCCGCTCAGATCATTTGCTGTTGGCGTCAATCGACCTCGGATTGCAAGGTTACGACGAGGCGCGCCAAAAGCAATTCCACCGCCAATTGCTGGACCGCCTGAACGCCTTGCCCGGCGTGCGCTCCGCCAGCCTCGCCCGGATCGTGCCCTTCGGCTATGACTTCCAGGTCGCGATGGTCGCGCCTGAGGAGAAGGCGGGGGATAAAGACAGTTTCACGACCGCGCATGCCAACTATGTCACTCCTGAATACCTGACCACTATGGGAGTCCCCGTGCTGAAGGGCCGCGACTTCACACAGTTCGACAGCGAAAACTCGACGAAGGTCGCGATCATCAACGCCACGATGGCCGAGCGCCTGTGGCCCGGCCAGGATGCGCTGGGCAGGCGGTTCAAGTCCGGCGCGGAAAGCGATTTTTGGCAGGTAGTCGGCGTCGCGCGCAACGCGAAGTACGTCATGATCGGGGAAGAGCCTCGTCCCTTTTTTTACGCTCCGCTGGCTCAGCATCACGTCTCGCCGGTGACACTCAACTTGTGGTCGGACGTCGCCCCGGCCGCGCTCACTTCCGCCGTGCGTGATGTCATCCGTCAAATGGATGCGGACCTGCCGATTTATAACGTTCGCACGATGGAAGAACACCTCAACGACAGCGCTTTCGCTATGCTGGGGCTGCGATATGGCGCCGTGCTCGCAGGCGCCCAGGGGCTGCTCGGATTGTTGCTCGCGGCTATGGGACTTTACGGAGTAGTCTCTTACGTCGTCAGCCAGCGCACGCGCGAAATCGGCGTCCGCGTGGCGCTCGGCGCCCGCAACTTCGACATCCTCCGGCTCGTCGTCCGCGACGGCCTCAGGCTCACTTTGATCGGGCTCGCCATCGGCTTGTTCGTCTCATTGGGATTCGCCGCGATAATCACCAAATTGCTTTACGGCATGGCCCCGGCCGCTACGCCAGTGTTCGTCGCTGTAGTCGTGTTGCTCGCGAGCGTGGCGCTGCTGGCCTGTTACCTGCCCGCGCGACGCGCGATGAAAGTCGATCCGATGGTGGCTCTGAGGTGTGAATAAATAATAGGTCCTATAGGCCCGGCCTATAAGACCTGTAGGACCTACAGGACCTGACATGCCTGAATGGAAAACAGAAATCAGCAGACGGTTGGCGCCATTGAAACTGGAGCCGACGCGCGAGGCCGAGATAGTCGAAGAGTTGGCGCAGCACCTGGAAGATCGGCACGCGGAGTTGTTGTCTGGCGGCGCGGCGCCTGAAGAGGCGTATCGCGCGACGATGGCGGAATTGAGCGCAAGTAATTTATTGACACAGGAATTGCGGGGCGTCGAGCGGTCGGCGCCGCGTGAGCCTGTCTTATTGGGATCAAACAGGAGAAACATCATGTTTGGAGATATCTGGCAGGATCTGCGTTATGCGATTCGTATGCTGGGCAAGAATCCTGGCTTTGCGGTAATTGCCGTATTGACGCTCGGAGTGGGACTCGGAGCGAATACGGCGATCTTCAGTCTGGTCAATACCGCGCTGCTGCGGCCGTTGCCCGTCGATCGGCCGGATCGGCTCGTGACGCTCAATAATGGGTCGGGCCGCGGGATGTTCCCCGCTTTTTCCTATCCGAACTACAAGGACTTTCGTGATCGGAACGACGTGTTTTCCGGCCTCATGGGTTATCGCTTCGCGCAGTTGAGCCTGAGTCACGACGGCGTCAACGAAAGGCTGTGGGGATTCCTGGTGACGGGAAATTATTTCGAGACTCTTGGCGTAAAAGCGGCGCTGGGGCGCGTGATTTCGGCGGAGGATGACCGGGCGCCTGGCGCGCATCCGGTGGCCGTCATGAGCTACAAATGCTGGCGGCAACGCTTCGGAGGCGAGCCTGGGGTCATCGGCAGGAACGTGATCGTCAACGGGAACAGTTACACGATCATAGGCGTGGCGCAGCCGGGTTTTTCGGGAACGGAGGTCATTGTGGCGCCGGAGATGTGGTTTCCTATGATGATGCAGGCGCAGATCGAACCGGGCTCACAATGGCTGGATGAACGAGATTGGAACACCGTTACCGTGATGGGACGTCTGAAACCCAGCGCCGGACTTCAGCAGGCGCAGACGGCGCTCAACTCCATCGCCTCACAACTCAAAAGCGAATATCCCAGCGTGAACGAAGGCCTGCAGATCACACTGGTTTCTCCAGGTCTGATCGGCAGCGGGATGCGAGGGGTGATCATTGGCTTCGCCGGCTTATTGATGGTCGTGGTCGGGATGTCGCTGCTGCTGGTCTGCGCCAATCTGGCCAATCTGCTGCTGGCGCGCGCGACCGAGCGACGCCGCGAGATGGCGGTGCGGTTGGCGCTTGGCGCGAGCCGCTTTCGGGTGATCCGGCAATTGTTGACCGAAAGCCTGCTGCTTGCCGGCGGAGGAGGAGCGTTGGGATTCCTGCTGGCCGCCTGGTTGGCGAAACTGACGGCGGCTATCAAACTGCCGATCGACGTTCCGGTCATGACCGCATTACAGGTGGACATTCGAGTCTTCATCTTCGCATGCCTGGTCTCGCTCGGCGCCGGATTGGTGTTCGGATTGCTGCCGGCCTGGCAGGCGACGAAGGCCGATCTGTCGTCGGCGTTGAAGAGCGACGCCTCGTTCAGCAGTCTTCATCGCTCGCGACTGAAGAGCGGCCTGATCGTTCTGCAGGTCGCATTGTCGCTGGCCCTGCTGGTCGGCGGCGGTCTGATGGTTCGCGCCTTACTGCAGGCGCAGGCCATCAATCTGGGCTACGATCCGCAGCGCGCCGTTGAGATGTCATTCGATCTGCGCCTGCAGGGTTACGACAGCGCGCAGGGCCGGGAGTTTCAAAAAAGCCTGCTGCAGCGCGTCCGCGCGCTTCCCGGCGTCGAATCCGCCGCGATGGCCAACATCGTCCCCGTCGATCTGCATATTTCCAGCCAATCTGTCTTCATTGAAGGGCAGGAGCCTTCGCGACCGGCCAACGCGCCGCGTGCGCTGACCAGCGACGTCACGCCCGGATATTTCCGGGCGATGAACACACGCCTCCTGCGCGGCCGCGATTTCACCGAATATGATGACGATAAAGCGGCCCGCGTAGCCATTGTCAATGAAAGCTTCGCGCGCAGGTTCTGGCCGGGAGAAAACCCGATCGGCAAGCGATTCGCCATGGGCGGCGCCGAATCGCCGAAGCTGCAGATCGTCGGAGTCGCGCAGGACGGGAAATATACCGGATTGACCGAGAATCAGCGGCCGTTCGTCTATCGCCCGCAGTGGCAGTATAGAGTCGGCGCCACGACGATGGTCGTCCGCTCTGAAGCGGATCCACAAAAAGTGATTACGCTCGCCCGCGGCGAACTGCAAAAACTCGATCCGAATCTGCCTATCGCCAGCGCCCGCACTCTGACGGAGCGGCTGAGCCTGGCGCTGCTTCCATCGCGCATCGTGGCTTCGGCCCTGGGCGGCTTTGGGTTGCTGGCCTTGTCGATGGCCGCAATCGGCATCTACGGCGTGATGTCTTACACGGTCTCAAGGCGCACGCATGAGATCGGCGTCAGGATGGCGCTCGGAGCGCGGCGCGGAGACGTGTTGAAACTGATCATGCGGCAGGGAATAACGCTGACAATGATTGGCGTGGCGATCGGGTTGCTGGCCGCAACAGGACTGGCGCGATTAATGGAGAGCGTCCTGTTCGGAGTCAGCTCGACCGATCCGTTGACCTACGTGGGCGTCGCGGCATTGCTCACAATCGTCGCGCTGCTGGCCTGTTACATACCCGCGCGGCGGGCGACGAAGGTCGATCCCTTAGCGGCTTTGCGGCATGAGTAATCGGGCGCCATATTCAAACTGACGCAAGGGAGCGGAGTGACGCTAAAGCGAGATCGTGATCAATCAGATCTGATCCGGGTCCTGGCCCATTTGGCGCAGCATCTCAGCCAGGCGTTCGGATCGCTCACGCTCGCGCGCAAGTTCAATCTGTGACTGTTCGGCGCGCTGACGTTCCTGGTCGGCGCGTTGACGTTCCTGCTCGATGCGCAGGCGCTCCTGTTCGAGGCGTTCAGCGTTGGTTGGAATCAGGACTCCCTGGGCGTTGTACCATCGCAGCCATGGACGATCCCACTCCTGGTAAACGCCACGCCAGACGCCAAGCCAAAGTCCTGCTTCCGGAACCCAGAGCCGATCGCCATGCCCGATGACTTCGGTATAACTTCCGCTATTCAATCTGAAGACGCGCATGCGTTCGGCGGCGCGGCTGAAAACCACGTAATACGGCACACGCAAAATGCGCTCATACACTTCCCATTTCGTCGGCGGCTTGCCTTTCCGGCGCACGGTCTGCCCCAGGTCTTCTTTCCTGGTTCTTTCCGAGAGGAATTCAATGATGATCAACGGCGCCAGGCCTTCATGCCAGAGCACATAACTGTACCGTAGTTCGCCATCCTTGTATGTCCTCGCAGCGCCAAGGACGGCAAACCAGTCGGGGCTTTTATGCCAGCGCGTATGTTCAGAATCGTAATAAATGAAGAGATCCTGAGCTGTGTAGACTTGATCGGGCGGAAATGTGGACGGTTGAAATGTTTCGCTCAGGAGCACGGATTCATGGTGATGATAATCGTCGGGCATGCGGTCATCTTCGATATCCTCGCTCGGCAGATCATACATTGTCGGCAGAGTGGGATGCACAGGACGGCGCAGATCTTCCAGATCTTTTAAAGCTAAGCTGGACATCTTCGAAATTTCCTTTCCGCGGCCCAATTACATAACAGCAGCATGATACGACTCGCGATTGCGGTTGTCCAACATGCGCATCGGATCATAACTTGAGATTGCGCAATCTCAGCGCGTTGGTGATGACCGAGACTGAACTGAATGTCATGGCCGCGCTGGCGATCATCGGGCTGAGCAGCAGCCCGGTAAACGGAAAGAGAGCGCCCGCCGCGATCGGCACTCCGAGCATGTTGTAGACGAAGGCGAAGAAGAGGTTCTGCCGTATGTTGCGCATTGTGGCGCGGCTCAGTTTTATGGCGCGGGCGATGCCGCGCAGGTCGCCTTGAACCAGCGTTATTCCGGCGCTTTCCATCGCGACGTCCGTGCCCGCGCCCATCGCGATGCCGACATGCGCTCGCGCCAGCGCGGGGGCGTCGTTGACGCCGTCGCCCGCCATCGCCACGACACGCCCTTCGTCCTGCAAACGCGCCACGAACTCGCTCTTGTGTTCGGGCAGGACTTCGGCAATGACTTCATCTATCCCCAATTGTCTCGCCACCGCTTCGGCGGTCGCGTGGTTGTCGCCGGTCAGCATCACTATTCGCAGCCCCTCTTCGTGCAATTCTCTGATCGCTTCGCGCGAAGATTCCTTGATCGGGTCTTCGACGCCGAACAAATGCGCGAGCCGTTTATTCACCGCCAGAAAGACCACCGTCGCTCCGCGCCCGCGCCACTCAGCGGCTTTCTCCGCTCCCGCGCTTATATCGACGCCAATTTCGGCGAGCAGTCTCTGATTGCCGAGCGCGACTTCATGTCCATCGATTTTGCCGATCACGCCTTTGCCAGTGACGGAGCGGAACTCCGACGCCGTGGCCAGTTTAACGCCTCTTTCATTTGCCGCCGCCACGAAAGCCGAGGCCAGCGGATGCTCGCTGCCTCGTTCTAGGCCGGCCGCAAGGCGCAGCGCGGTTTCATCATCCACTACGCCGGCGCCTGCGAACATAGTCAACTTCGGTTTTCCTTCGGTCAAT
>DASUFM010000793.1:0-8961 GCA_036274535.1 Blastocatellia bacterium | reverse complement strand
AAGGTAGCCGTCCGGTTCCTGGGCCGCGCCGATCTTGGCGATCAAGCTGTCGAGATAAGATTCGAGCCTGGCGTCAGGATGAACGCTGAGCGAGTAAGACGCGCCTTCGAGCACTTTGTAGACGTCGGTGTCGTCGAAGGGATAGCCGGGCGGCCTCTTATCCTGAAGCTGCTCGCCGCGCAGCGCGGCGGCGGCGCGCTCGAAGTGATAAACACGCTTCGTTTCCTCGCATTTCTCGAAGGCGAAGGGGATCGTCACCGTCCGGTTGATCTCGATGCGCGGCGCCCAGAAGACGTCGTTGAAATGCACTGCGGTGAACGGCACAGGCTTGACCGGGTAATCACGCGGCGGCGGCGCTTGTTTTTGCCGGCCTGTGGAGGCGCCAGCCCCAAAGCACAGCGTTAATGCGATACTGATGACCAGCCCTCTTCTTCCAATTTTCATAATTGTCCTCCTATGCGGATGAAATTCGGCGTGGAAATGGAAGCCGCGATAATCGCCGCCATCGGTCGGCGCCTGATGCAACGTCATTAGCAATGATTCTTTTCGTCGGCATCGGGTCGGAGGTCGTAACTGCAACCTATAAATTCCCTTTGAGGGCTCCCAGCGGGAACCGAAAGGAGATGCTGCCATGTCCATGCAATTGCCTCCTGGAATCTATTATGGTGAGACTTTGCGCAGCCGCAAAGTGGCGAGCTTCGAGCTTTCAGAACGTGTCTATTCTCCAGGGTATCGGACTCCGGAACATACACATAAACAGGCGCTGTTCTGTTTCGTCATGCAGGGAAATTACACCGAAAAATATGGCGGCAAGACGCGGGAATGCAAGTCTTCAACTCTGCTGTATCATCCGCCGGAAGAGTTACATGCGGAATACTTTCACGAAGCGGGCGGGCGGTCACTTATCATCGAGATAGCGCCTGGCTGGTTGACACAGATTCGGAGGGATTTGACTATCGCGGACGACCCTTACGGCTTTCAAGGCGGCGAATTCGAGTTCCTGGCGCGCAAATTGCACGGAGAGTTTGGCCGGTTGGACAGCGCGGCGCCGCTGATTATTGAAGGGCTGATGATGGAGATGCTAGGCGAAACCATGCGTCACAGCCACGCGAAAGAGCGCCAAATCTCGCCGCGCTGGTTGCGACAGGCGGAAGATTTGCTTCGCGCGCGCTTCACCGAAAGTCTCGCGCTGGCCGACATCGCCAAAGATGTCGGCGTACATCCAGTTCACTTAGCCCAGACTTTTCGCAAAAACCATCAATGCGCCGTCGGAGATTATGTACGCAAGCTCCGCATCGAGTATGCCTGTCACGAACTTGCTACTTCCGACAAACCGATTGTTGATATTGCGCTGGCGGCGGGCTTCTGCGATCAGAGCCATTTCACCAGATCGTTCAAGCGCGCCATCGGCGCCGCCCCTTCCCAATATCGTGAGTTCCTCCGCAAAGTCTGATCTTCTGATCGGGTAGCTGCAATCGAATTCAACGTCAACCGAGGTGATTCCACACGCAAGCGCAAACACAAACACGAATCACGCATCATCAAGTCGGGTTCTGTTCAGCGGGTTTGTTGTGAAAGCTGGCGGGAGGGGGCTTTTGCCAGCATCACAAAGCCGTACAGCGTGTCACCCGCGCCTACGACCAGATATTGATTACCCTCTAGTTCATACGTGATCGGGCCATTGCCGACGGCGCCGCCTAAATTAGCGTGCCACAGCGCGTTGCCTGTGCGGGCGTCAAGCGCGACAAAGTTATTAACGCCGTCGCCCGTGAATACCAGATTGCCCGCGGTGCTTAATACTCCTGAACGCGAACCGCCGCCTTCCCATTTGTGGCTCCAACGAATTTTGCCCGTCTTGTAATCAATGGCTTGCATCATCGCTTCCTGCCATCCGCCGCGATCTGTGCCGCCCCAGCCTTGAGGATTGTCGTCGGGGTCGTAAATGTAATAGACGCTGAACGCGCGAAACGCGTTCACGTAAAACAAGCCGGTTTCAGGGCTGAAACTGGGCGGAGGCCAATTCGTCGCGCCGTATTGATTAGGCGTAACGAGCGCCCCGTCCAATTGCGGTTCTTTCGCCGGATTCGGGATCGGTTGCCCCTTTGCGTCAACTCCCTTTGACCAATTCGTTTTGACGAATTCGGTGGTGAGAATGTTTTTGCCGGTGGCCCGGTCAAGCACAAAGAAAAAACCGTTGCGGCTGGCTTGCGCGAGCAGTTTGCGTTTCTGCCCGTTGACTTCGCCGTCAAAGAGCACAGGGACCTGCGTGGCGTCCCAGTCATGCGTGTCGTGCGGCGAAGCCTGAAAATACCAGACCATCTTTCCAGTGTCGGGATCGAGCGCGACGATGGATTCGGTAAACAGATTCGCGCCGGCCCGGTTCTTGTGCGCTATCACGGGTTGTGGATTGCCCGTCGCTACGTAAATCAAGTTCAATTCGGGATCGTACGTGATCGGTTGCCACGTCATCCCTCCGCCGTGTTTCATCGCGTCCTCGTTCGGCCAGGTTTCGGAACCCGGGTCGCCCGTCTTTTGCGGCACGACGTACCAGCGCCATTGCAATTTGCCCGTGATCGGATCGTGCGATTGGATGTATCCGGCCCTGTCCAAATCGTCGCCGCTGATGCCCGTAATCACATGATTTTTGACGATCATCGGCGCGGTGGACCCGAAAAAGAACTGATCCAGATCGCAAATCGTTTTGCGCCAGCGTTCCTTGCCGTCTTTCAAATTCAACGCGACCAAATTGCAGTCCGCCGTCTCGACATAAAGCGTATCGCCCAAAATGCCTACGCCGCGATTGCCGATGTGGATGCCGCCCTGCGATTTCCAGACGTGATGCCAGATTTCACGTCCCGTGCGCGCGTCGATCGCCCAGACGTGATCGGGTACCGTGAAATACATCACGCCGTTGACGACCAGCGGAGAAGCTTTAATCGCGCCTTGATTGACGTTGGCGCGGAAGACCCACGCGAGGCTCAGCGAGTTGATGTTACTCGTATTGATCTTATTCAGCGCGCTGTAACGGCGCCCCGAATAATCGCCGTGATACGACGTCCACGAATCGGTGGGCGGCTGTCCTACTTTAGCGGGATCGAGACTGCCTTGCGCGAACAGCGGCGCGGCGCAAAGAGCGATGAAAAGAATCGTTCCGGCGAATTTCATTTGAGTGACTCCAGATAAGCGACGATGTCGTGCATGCTTTTGTCGGTGATTTTGTCGAGTAATTCGACATGCGCTTTCAGCGGATCATTCTTGACGATTTTGAGCGCGGCGGAGCGCTTCCACGAATGATATTCGCCTTTGTCATCGCGCAACGACACGTCAAAATCATCAATGTGAATCGGCGTTCCCGTGACGGCCGCGCCATTCGGGAGCGTTACTGTGATGGTTAATTTTCGTGTGCGGGCGCGCGGAAACATAAAGCGTTGCTGTATGTTCACGGGGTTTGCGGTTTTGCCGTAGCCCGCCAGATCACCAGTGACGGAATGACACGTGCTGCATTTGCCTTCGCCGTTGAAATAAGCCTCGCCTTCTTTGGCGTTCCCCGTCAGCAGATTCTGCGGGTTGAAAATCGGCGACCCACGCAACGTGTCGTAAAGACGCTGGTGGATGAAATGCGAAAGCTCTTCGACCTGCGTTTTGCTCAGGTCGCTGATCGGCGCGCCGCTTTGCGTCGGATGTCCTTTTTGCAGAAACGGCCCAAGGTCGCTGCCGTAACGGTCGCTCCACATCATGTCCGAACGCGCCAGATTGGCGCCTTTGTCAGTGCCGCGGGCTGTCGGGCCGTGGCAGTTAATGCACCGCGCCGCCCAGATTGCGCGCCCACGGTCGGCGGCGGCGTCGTCTACGATATGTTTGTCGTTCGCGCCCGCGCCCAATACGCCGACGGGTTTGCCCGCCGGACGCTTGGCCGGAGCGGCGCTGGCGCTGCGTCCGTAGTTGGTCGACAGATAATTGAGCACCGTGGCCAATTCCTCATCCGTCCCTTTCGCGCCCATCGAAATCATTTTGCTGATGACGTCTTCCCATTGGGCGCGACTGCGCGGAGACACGGTGGCGCGCTCCAGCGTGTGGCAGGCGGCGCCGCAAATTTTTTGCGCGACTGCGCGCGCGTCCGCTTGCGGAGATTGCATCGCAACCGCAGGTTGCAAGATCGCAATCCCTGACAAGCGCAACGCGAACATGATTCCGACCAGCGCAATAAAGCGCTTGACGCTTCTTTTCATGATCTGTTCACTCCGGGTTGGTGATGTGGAGTGCGACGCGCAGCGCCGCGTCCCATTGCTTTCCTTTGGCGAATCCCTGCCAATGGATTTTCTTTGTCGTGTTCGCTACGAGATCAACCTGTGTGGGTTTGTAGCCGCCGTCCGATTAATTCCACAGTAGTGAAACTGGTGTCAAGCAAACGCCGAGCGAACCTCTTCGGTAAGCCGGCAGAGTTGAGAAAAAAGCGCGTGCGGCTGAGGACTCTTCCTTTCAATAATGTTTCTTTGCGGTTTTTGTGTTGGCTTTGCGCTTTATGTGTTCTCTACGCTTAAAATTTCACCCGCTCCAGATAGCGCAAACTCAGCGGAATCTGTTGCGCCGAAGCAGGCGATTCGTCTTCTATGAAATACCATTTCACTCCCGCCTTCTGGGCGGCCTTCAAAATCGCGGGCCAATCCATCATCCCGGTTCCGAGCGCCACGTCGTTCTTGACGTCGGATTTTCCGGTAAGGTCCCCTGTCTTTGCGCCCTTTTTCATATCTTTTACATGCATCAATTCGAAGCGGGCGCCATATTTTTCGAACAGTTTCACAGGGTCCTGCCCCGGATGAACTATCCAGAAGACATCCATCTCGTAGCGCACGAATTCAGGTTTCGTCCTGGCCATCATCAGGTCGAAGAGCGTGCCTTCGCCGTGCGGTTGGAATTCGTAACCATGCGTATGGTAGAAGAATTTCAAGCCGTGACGGCTGAGCGCCTCGCCCGCGCGATTGAAGACGGCGATCGCCTCGTTCGCCGTCTTTTCGTCAAAGGGGTCCTGATGCGGAATCCACGCGCAGCCGGCGTATTTGAGGCCGAGCGCTTCGGCTTCGCGCGCGACTCCTTCGACGTCGTCGCGGAAGCGTTCAAACGGGAAATGGCCGCTGATCGGCTTCAACCCTTTGGCGTCGAGCTGTTTTTTGAATGTCTCCGGCGCGATGTTGTACGCGCCGGCCAGTTCGACGTACTCGAAGCCGAGGCTGCGGGTTTGATCTATCGTGTCGGGGACGTCTTTGGCGAATTGTTCGCGCAAACTGTAAAGCTGCAGGCCGATCGGCCCTTTGAACCCCGGCCCGATCCCGGCCGGATATTTATTGAGCATGCCGATGTCGGACAGCCATTCCTGAAAACGATGATGCCAGGTTCCGAACGGGATTCCGTCACGCGGCTTGATGCCTCCGGCGTGGCCACCGCGCGCGTAAATGTGCAAATCGGCGCCGACTCCTACCTTGAAAAGCGAGTTGAAGAAGTCGACAGTCTGTCGCGCGTGGAACGCGTCATCAACGCCCGCGCTGGTCAGAAAAGCGGGGGCCGCGTCCTTCGGCGCCGTGATGTCCATCGACGGGGCCCAGCCGGCGTATACCAGGCCGACGAAATCAGGGCGGCAACTCTCGCGCTCGATCGGGTCGGCCGCGTCAGGTTTCCCGCGATCGAAGCGGATGTCCGCGAGCGCGGCGAGCGCTCCGCCAGCCGAAAAACCAAGGACGCCTATGCGGGTTGGATTGACGCCCCATTCCTTGGCGCGCGCGCGGACGATCCGGATTGCGCGCTGCGTGTCCTGCAAGGCCTCCCCCTCCACTGTGTATTTGTAGTTCGGCGTGAACGCCAGGCGATATTTCAAAATGAAGACGGCCACGCCGAGGCCGTGCAGCCATTCCCTCAGGTCGTATCCTTCCGTACCCACGTTCAATTCACGGTGGCCTCCGCCCGCAGCGACGATCAGCGCCGCGCCGGTCGCCTTCTCAGGCGGAGGTAAAAAGACCTCGATGGACGGATTGTGAATGTTCTTGACCTGTCGAATCACTTGACCGGGCTGCGGCTGCGGCGGATTGGTGATCTCCTTCTCGCCGGCGCCCTGTAAAGTGGGAGCGCCACTCGGCCACAGGTAGACCACCTGCGGCGTAGTCTCTGCCGCAAAGGCCGTGGTCGCCAGCATTAAAAGCAGGATCAGTAAGATCCGAAGACGAAGCATCTTTTGGACCATCAGTATATTTCCTTTCAAAATGGCGTTAGTTGACGGGATCAGTACCGCGAGCGGTAGCAAGCGTTGCTTTTACCGACGGCCGCTCGCTCGCGGTACTGACTCGTCGTCTCAACTATCCCGCACGGGGATTTCAAAACAAAAGCCCTGACTGCCGACAGTTCCGAAAGCGCTGTTGTCAACCTGTCCACGGTAAAGAGCGGGCTTCAACTGCGGCGCGACGTATGCGCCATTGCCGTCGGTCGTCACCGTGCGGGTGTCGCCGGTGGCTATATTAGCGCGAAGCTTTTTTCTAATTCTTCTTTTTCTTCTGTGGTTGTTTTCATTCTTTTCAAGGCGTCGCAACGCCAATTGAGGTTCCTCTATAAGCCGCCAGCAAAGCCTGAATGAAATGTCACATCGTTGGCGGAGCATATTCGCGTCGAACCCCGGGAGTCCTTTGGATCAACTAAATTTCCAGTTAACGCTGATTAAAGATCAGCTAAAGGCGGTGTTTATGAGACGTCTGGAGTGGTTGAAGAGGCGAAGTCGACCGGCGTTTGGGTCAATTGCTCCGGCATCAGAGCATTCGACTTCCATCGCCAATAGAGCTTGACACCCTGCCTGTGCCATTTGATGGCGGTCTCCGGATTGACGGTGGCCAAGACCTCCCGCCAATTCTTCCAGAGTCGCGTCTGTAAACTTCGTTATTATAGGTCATAATCTGATCGGCGCTTTACGATCAGGCCGCTCGCGCGGCTACATCGCTTTGAGCGGTTGTCGTCGCCACTCACGCGGCAATCTGTTTGGAGACGCCGATGTCTCAGTCTTGATGGCGCTAAAGGGGTAAGATAATGACACCATCATCCGGCTGGCAATTCTGGATCGACCGAGGCGGCACGTTCACCGACATCGTCGCGAAGCGCCCCGACGGATCGATCGTCACACACAAACTGCTGTCGGAGAATCCCGAACATTACCGCGACGCCGCGGTGGCGGGCATCCGCCGCCTGCTCGGCGTGGAGGACGGCGCGCCCATTCCCGTCGAGCGGATCGAGGCGGTGAAAATGGGGACCACTGTCGCCACCAACGCTCTGTTGGAGCGCAGGGGAGAGCCGACGGCGCTGTTTGTCACGAAAGGCTTCGGCGACGCGCTGCGCATCGCATATCAGAACCGCCCTCGCATCTTCGACCGCGAAATTCGACTGCCGGAGCTGCTATATAAAAAAGTAGTCGAAGTGAACGAACGCGTCGGCGCCCGCGGCGAGGTAGTAATCCCGCTGGACGAGCGAAGCGCGCGGGCAAATCTCGAATCCGCCCATGCCGAGGGCTTCCGCAGCGTCGCGATCGTTTTCATGCACGGATATCGATTTCCGGAGCATGAGCGGCGGGTCGCCGAGATGGCGATCGAAACAGGCTTCACGCAGGCGTCGGTCTCGCACCAGGTCAGCCCGCTGATGAAGTTCGTGTCGCGCGGCGATACGACGGTGGTCGACGCCTATCTGTCGCCGATCCTGCGGCGCTATGTGGATCAGGTGGCCGGCGAACTGCCCGGAGCGCGCCTGATGTTCATGCAATCGAACGGCGGGCTCGCTGACGCCAATCGCTTCCAGGGCAGGGATTCCATCCTGTCCGGCCCGGCGGGCGGCATAGTTGGCATGGCGCGCACGTCGGAACTGGCCGGGTTCGGCAAGGTAATCGGATTCGACATGGGCGGCACTTCCACCGACGTCTCCCATTACGCAGGCGAGCTCGAACGCGAGTTCGAGACTCAGGTGGCAGGCGTGCGCATGCGCGCTCCAATGTTGTCTATTCATACTATTGCGGCCGGCGGCGGATCGATTCTTCATTTCGACGGCCAGCGCTACCGCGTCGGGCCAGATTCGGCCGGCGCCGATCCCGGCCCCGCCTGCTACAGGCGCGACGGGCCGCTGACAGTCACCGACTGCAACGTCATGCTTGGGAAGATTCAGCCAGCATATTTCCCCAACGTGTTCGGCGCGAATGGAGATCAGTCTCTGGACGTCGAGATAGTTCGCGAGAAGTTCGCTCAGCTCGCCGCCGAAATCGAAACGGCGACCGGTAAAAAGCAAACGACTGAAGAAGTGGCCGAAGGCTTCATTCGCGTCGCCGTGGCCAACATGGCCAACGCCGTCAAGCGCATCTCAGTGCAGCGCGGCCATGACGTGACCCAATACACGCTGGCCTGTTTCGGCGGCGCAGGCGGCCAGCACGCATGCCTGGTGGCGGACGAACTGGGCATGACCAGTGTTTACATACATCCGTTAGCGGGCGTGTTGTCGGCCTACGGCATGGGCCTGGCGGAGATCACGGCGATCCGCGAGAAAGCGATCGAGGCGCGAATGGAGGAGACGGCCCTCGCCAGGATTCGCGCGGAGCTGGACGCGCTTGGCAAGGCCGCCATGCAGGAAGTCCTGGGCCAGGGCGCGCCGGCGGGAAGCGTCGCGCTGCGCGAGCGCGCGCGACTGCGCTACGAAGGCACTGACACGGCGCTCATCACGCCGTTCGGAGAGATGGCCGACATGCGGCGGGATTTCGAGGCCGCTTACAAGCGGCGCTTCAGCTTCCTGATGCCGGGCCGCGAAATCATCGTCGAAGCGATATCCGTCGAAGCCGCAGCCGAAGCCGCCGGGTTTGCCGAAATTATCGCCTCCCCAGGCGATAAAGGGGATGATAAATGGGCGCGACGGCCCGCAGCCGCGGTCGAGCTGGCGCCAATGAACTCGGGTGGA
>DASUFM010000792.1:0-7081 GCA_036274535.1 Blastocatellia bacterium | reverse complement strand
TTATTTTCGGCCTCGACAATTTTATTCGATTTGGCCAGCAGCATCGATTGAACAAGCAGCAGGGCGGACAACAGAGGATTATCTTTTCCAAGAACGTTTTCGTACGCCTCGATCGAACGCTTCAGATAGTATTCCGACTTTGTCGCCTCGCCTTTCTTGCTGTAAAGAGTAGACAGTTGCAGATAAGCTTCGGCGGCTAATTCGCCCTCGAGTTTGTTCTTCTCGAAAATAGCCAGCGCGGTTTGAAGGTTGTCTTCGGCTTCCTTGTACTTTCCCAGGTCCGCCTGCGCCGTCCCCTTCATTGAAAGGGCCCTGGCGACCTGCCTGCTCGCCGGGCCGGTCGCTTTTTTCAAAGAGGCGATGGCGCGATTACTTACTTCTTCGAATTCGGATATTTTCCCTCCCCCGGCAATGACATTGGCGAGCGCAAGATTGGCTCTGGCTACCACGGGGCTGTCCGTTCCATATGTCCTTTCGAGTATCGTGATCGCCTGCCGGATCGGCGTCTCGGCGTCGCGACACTGTGATCGCTTGTCGAGAAACACGCCTTTATTCATCAGACTTTCAGCATAATCTGGGTGCTCCGATCCCAGAGCCTGTTTCCTGATATCGCTTGCGCGTTCCAAATAGGACTCCAGTTCGCTCGGCTTGCCTATATCTATGGTCACCTCGACCAGCGTCGATAAGCTTTCCGCCATGGCGGGATCGTTCGGATCGAGCGCCTTTTCTCTGATGCTGAGAGACCGCCGGGCCATGTCCTCCGCCCTTCCGATTTCTTTCAACGATAATACAAGGGCCAGACCGCTCAGACTCTCGGCGACATCCGGATGGTCTCTCCCCAAAACCTTCTCCCGTATCGCCAGCGATCGCCTGTAGAAGCCTTCCGCCTTGTCTCTGTTGCCCAGGCCGTAATTGAGCTTTCCCAGAAGGCTCAATGTTCGCGCGGTCTCCGCGTCTTCAGTTTTGCGGATTGATAACGCGCGCTGCAGAAATTTTTCCGCCTCATCGAATTTTTCCAGTTTGGTATATAGTTCACCCGCGTTGTGCAGGCTTGTGGCCAGGCGAGAGTCCTGCTGACCGAAAGCTTCGGCCTCCTTCAGTTCCACCTGAGCGTAGTTGACGGCTTCAACGTAACGCCCTTCGCGAAAGGCTTTGCGCTCGGCCTCCATATTTTCTTTCCAGGCTGAACTGGAGGCGCCAAAATACAGGACTATTCCCACTCCGATCACCAGAATAACGATTAACACGCCCGCCAGGCTGATCAAAACAGTCCCTGCGCCCCATTTCCGCTTTGGCGCCACTTGCGGTATGGAATACTGCATTGGCGGCTGTATCGGATATTGCGGCGGTGTATGCATCGGCGGCTGCATCGGCGGTTGCATCGGGTATGGTCCCGGAGGCTGGGATGGGTATGGTCCCTGACCCTGCATGGGGTATTGTCCCGCCGGCGCATGAGGATGCGTAGGGTATTGATACTGTCCAGGCGCTTGATGATGAATGGGATATTGTCCTGGCGCCGGCGGCTGCGTCGGCATGGGATGTTGTCCCGGCGTAGGCGCCGGGGGTTGCGGCAGAGTATGAATTGCCGGCGGCATCGGCGCAGTCGCCGGAGCGTCTACCCGAGGCGGCATCAGCGTAGTCGCCGGAGTCGGCGGCGACTGTATCGGCGGCGGCGTATGAGGCGTCGCCTGTGGCTGCTGGACGACATGAGGCTCCTCCACAGTCGGGGCTTTGGCCTCGACCGTCAGACGACCGGATGTGAGCGCCTCGTCGAAAAGGTCCGGAATGTCTCCCACGCGCTGCGGGCGATCGGCCGGTTGTTTGGCGAGCATGCGACCGATCAGATCCTCCACGGCGGGCGGAATATCCGGGCGCAGGCCGCGAAGCGGCGGCGGCGGATCATTCAGATGCTTATGAATGAGAGCGCTGATCGTGGTGTCGGTGAATGGCAGCGCGTTTGTGAGCATCTGAAAAAGCACGACGCCGAGCGAGTAAATGTCCGTCCGGCCGTCTATATTTTCGCCGAGCCTGAATTGCTCGGGGCTCGCGTACTGTGGCGTCCCCATTACCGATGAAACAGGAGACGCGCCGGTGTCGCCCAGCGTCTTGCTGATTCCGAAATCTACCACTTTGACCTGATCTCGACCGGACGCCCGCTTTACCAGGAAAATATTGGAAGGCTTGAGATCGCGGTGAATGATGTGCTGTGAGTGCGATTCCTGCAGCGCCTCGGCGACCTGCCGCAGTATTTCGGAAATGCGCTGAAAGCTGAGCGGGCCGTTCCGCTGGATCTCCTCGTCGAGGGTGCGCCCTTCGAGCCATTCCATCGCAATGTAGGCGATGCCGTCAGGGGTCACTCCGGCGTCGATGATGTCGACGATGTTTTGATGTCTGAGGCGTCCCACGACCTTCGCTTCGCGCCCGAAAAGCTCGAGCAGGCGCGGATTACCGATGGCCAGATTCGGCAGAAGTATCTTGATGGCGACCTGGCGCTCGGTGCTCAGGTGAAAAGCCGAGTAAACAGCCCCCATCCCGCCCATCCCTACGAGCGCATCGAGTCGATATTTGTCCACCAGAGCGCGGCCAAGTAAATTGTACGGGTCCTGAAGCGTAAGCGTAACGCCGTCATTCGTGCAGAAACGCTGGTCATGAGGATAGGACGTCTTACATTGCGGGCAGTATTTCATGTCTTTCCCTTCACCGACTAAATCTATGTCGCCAAGCCGTTTTCGCCAAAATGTCTGATTTGACGCTGAGCCGAGGCTGCAAGTCGAATGGGGCTTTTCCAGGTCAACCCGACCTGAACCGCAAGCTTACAATAATCGCGCGTCGATAAAAACGATTTTTTAGCGGGCGATCTTCATCCGGCTGGATTGTCGTAGTGGTTCGACCGATATAAAGAAAAGAAATTCAGCCACGAATGAACACGAATCTTCACGAATAGAAGCAGGAAAATGGCAGCCAAACAACTTACGAGACTGGAACGAATATTCGTGTCCATTCGTGTTCATTCGCGGCTAAATAACGTCTACTGAAGAAAATAACGGTTGATCGCCTTCTCGCTGGGCCTTTTAGTCATCAACGAAACGACGATCATCAACAACGCCGATACAATCACCATCGGGACGACCGGCAACAATCCGAACACGGCCGTTCCGGCGGGGGTGCGGGTAAGCGCTTCAACGCCGCCGATTGACCAGACGACTTTCGGCGTTGTGACTACCGATTGAAAGACCGCCACCGCGGTCACGCTGCCCGCCGCCCATAGAGCGCTCGCCAGCGCCCCCCATTTCGTGCTGCGCTTCCAGAAGAGCGCCGCGACCAGCAGCGGCATCATCGCCGAATAGCCCGAGAACGCGTACTGAACGGCCAGATCGAAGATCGGCTGCGGGAATTTGAGCGCGATAGTGTATGCGATGACGGTCAGCGCGATGACGAAAACGCGTCCGGTCGCGACCTGCGCCTTTTCGCCGAATCTTTTCCTGCCTCCGTAGAACGCGAAGATGTCTTCGGAGAACATGGTCGAGAGCGCCAGAATCTGCGAATCGCTGGCCATCACGGCGGCCATAATCCCGGCCCCCAGGAGGCCAGCCAGCCACAACGGCGCGTAATGATCGAGCAGCCTGAGCAGTATGTCGTCGCCGGCCGATTTCGCCCGCAATTCATTACGCTCTTCCGGCGAAAGCGTCGCGCCCTGCGAGACTAATGTCTGGCGGGCTTCGAGTTTCGCGCGAATCGCGGGGACTTCGGTGGCCCGATTAGCCGCCACGCCGAGAAAGACCGCCGGTAGCCAGATCGCCAGCATGCAGATCGGATACAGGATCACGGTCTTTTTGAAATGGCGCATCCGCTCCGCCGTCAGGCAGAAAATAATCATGTGCGGGAAGTTGATCGAAGAGAGCGGAATGAATGTGTAGCTGAAGTAGAAGAGCGGCGAAACCTTTTCACGCGTCAGCAGCGAGGAGGTCGACGGCGCCGCGAGCAACTCGTTCACCGCGTTTCCGAAACCTCCCATCCCCACGCCGATCACGACCAGCGCGGTCGCGCCGAAAATCAGAAACAGCGTCGTCTGAAAAGTATTGACCCAGGCGGTGCCGCGCATCCCGCCGAAGAAGACGTAGATCATTACCACCATCGCGACCACCGCGCCGCCGATCCAGAATGGGACTCGCCCACCGCTGATGGCGTAGAGCGCAGTCCCGCCGCCCATCACGCCGATGATGATGTAGGGCACGAGCATCGCCGCCTGCACGACCGTGATCACCGTCCCGATGTGCCTGCATTCCCAGCGGTCGCGGAACATCTGAACCGGCGTGATGAATCCGTATCGCTTGCCCATCGCCCAGACGCGCGTCCCGATCAGAAACAGCGACAGCGGGACCACCAGCGCCGACGAGGAGGCCATTAACGGGTAAGTTACGATGCCGTTCGAGAACGCGTGACCCGACGAGCCGAGGATCGCGAACGCCGTCATATTCGTGCCGAAAAGCGAGAGCAGAAAAACGAACTGTCCCAGCCCCCGATTGGCCAGGAAATAATCCTCCGCCGGATGCTCGCCCACTTTGCGGCGGAACGCGAAGACTCCGATGTAAATGACTATTGCGAGATAAGCGAAAACGAAAAGGGCGGGAATCAATCTGTATGAGCCTCCTTGTCCTCATCCTCCGAATGCGGGGGCAGATGCGACGGCCAGGCGTATTTGACCAGCGCCCACATCAGCGCCGAAATCGCGAGCGTATAACAAAGGTGATAGAAGAGGCCTACGGGGAGAAAGCCGAAGACGATCGGCGCGGCCGCGCGCCAGAACCAGAAGTCCTGGTGGAGCAGGTAAAGCGCGATGATTGCGATGACGAGCAAGGACCGTTTCATTTGATTGTTGGCGAATGTAGTATCAGAAACCGAGGGTCGGAACGCGGCGTAATATCACATGTGGCTTGAACAAATTGCAACTGTGTTGAAGCGGTCATTTCGTCATTATAAGCATTAATGCGTTCATTCACCCTCTTGCCGATTTGCTCTCTTGTAAGAATAAGAGAGAATATTCCAAAAAAGACGAAACGACCGTGATCGCTCCACGGTGAGGCCGGAGGTATAAGCTGGAATGGATTTTGACTATCGCGGGCTGCAATCCTTAAGTCGGGCTCGATTGCGCGCATGGCAGGATGAACGGCTCCGCTCGCTGCTCGCGGAACTCTCGACGAATCGCTTTTATCAGGAGAAATTCGCCTCCGCCGGAATGAAAATGTCCGAGACGCGGGGGGCGGCCGATTTAATCTCGCTCCCCTTCACTACCAAGAGCGAGTTGGTGGCTGAACAACTCGAACATCCGCCATACGGCAGGCTGCTCACTTACCCGCTCTCGCGGTACCGATATATTCATCAGACATCGGGGACGACCGGACGACCGCTCAGATGGCTCGATACCGCTGAAGACTGGGAGACGTTTTTGCGCGGATGGGTTGACGTCTATCAAGGGGCGGGCGTGACGGAGAACGATCTGGTCTTCTGCGCCTTCTCCTTCGGGCCTTATGTGAGTCACTGGGCCGGCATCGAGGGCGTGCGGCGCGCCGGCGCGCTGGCCCTTTCAGGCGGCGGGATGAGTTCGGAGCAGCGACTGCGGGCGATCCTGGACAATCGCTGCACTGTATTGGTCTGCACTCCGACTTACGCGCTACACCTCGCCGAGATTGCGGCGCGTTTCGGACTCGACCTCAGATCGTCCGACATTCGCGTCACGATCCACGCGGGCGAGCCGGGCGCGAGCGTGCCGAACGTCAGACGCCGAATCGAGGAGGCATGGGGCGCCAGATGCTTCGACCATGCCGGCGCCACCGAAGTCGGGCCATGGGCTTTCGACTGCCAGGCCGAGGACAGGGCCATGCACCTCAATGAACTCCTATTCATGTTCGAGGTCATTGATCCGAAGACTTGCCAGGCGGTCGATGAAGGGGCGCGGGGTGAACTGGTCATCACCACGCTTGCCCGACCGGGAATGCCAGTGCTGCGTTACCGCACGGGCGACCTGGTCGAATTGACCACCGAACCTTGCGAATGCGGGCAGACTCTGGCGCGCATCAAAGGCGGAGTGCTCGGGCGCGCCGACGACATGCTGAGCGTGCGCGGCGTCAATGTTTATCCGAGCGCGATTGACGATCTGATCCGCGCGGCGCCTTCCATCGTCGAATATGAAGTGGAGATCCGGCGCGTGGCGGAGCTGGACGACCTGCTCCTGAAGATCGAAACCGACGGGCGGCGCCCGTTCGCCGAAGTCGAGCAATTCATTCTCCACGCTTTCCGCGCCCAATTGAACATTCGTGTCAGCGTCACGCATGCCGCGGCGGGCAGCCTGCCGCGCTACGAATTCAAAGCGCGGCGCTACAAGCGGGTCGCGGAATGAACGACATTTCAGACGAATAGCCACAGCTGCCACGGAGAACACAGAGAAACATGCTGGGTTCTTTGTGTTCTCCGCGGCATCTGTGGCTGACAGCCTTCATACATTTGAAAACTGGTATACAATCAAGCCAGGGTCAGGATTCACCGGAGGGGGTATGACATCGGACACATCGAACATCAAAACTGAAGTCGGCAATTATTTCGTCTCCAACTATCCGCCGTTCTCGCAGTGGAAACCGGAAAACATTCCTGACGCGATCAGCGCGCTGAATCAAGCTCCGCGCGTCGAGCAACCGCTCGGCCTTTACATACACATCCCGTTCTGCCGCAAGCGATGCAAATTCTGTTATTTCAAAGTCTACACTGACAAAAACGCTTCGGAGATCGAGGTCTATCTGAACGCGCTGATCAGGGAGAATGAAATCTACAGCCGCATGCCCGCTTTGCAGGGGCGGCAGCTAAGGCTCGCCTACTTCGGCGGCGGCACGCCTTCTTACATCAGCGAAAAGCAGCTCCGCCATCTGGTTGAGGGGCTCAACCGGCATGTGAGCTGGGCGAACGCCGAAGAAGTCACGTTCGAGTGCGAGCCGGGCACGCTGCGCAGATCGAAGCTCGAAACCTTGAAAGAGATCGGCGTCACGCGACTGAGCCTCGGCGTCGAGCATTTCAACGACGACATTCTGGC
>DASUFM010000791.1:0-3929 GCA_036274535.1 Blastocatellia bacterium | reverse complement strand
GTTGGCGGTCTCATCGCTTCTCCTCAGCGCCCTGCGGCGCCGCGCTCGGCGGCGTGGCAGGCAGCCCTCTTTGCTCAATCAACTCTTTTGCCCGCTCAATCGGAATGCGGATGACGCCGTTCTGTCGGTCGATCCAACCATAACTATTGAGCATTTGACTCTCCTGCTCGCGGAACCGCCTGATGTCTTCCGCCGGAGAATTGACGCTGCCGGGCGCGCCCTGCAACCGCGGTTCGGGCGGCAATCTGGCGCCCGTCGCGAGCGGCGACCTGGGCGGCGCCTTTTCGGCCTTGCGCGCGTCGAAGTAGATGAGCAGCCCGCGAAGCAGCAAAACAATGACCACGATGGCGGCGGCCAGCGCGACCAGGAACGCCACGACTGCGGGAACGTTGACGGTGTTCGGCTCGTGAAGAGTTTCGCCGTCGTCCGCGCCGCGCCCGCCGGTCATTTCGTTCCGCTCATTGTGAGTAACGGCGTCGCTCATAACGCGTTGCAGGCAGAGATCCTGCGCCCCGGGAGTGTTTACTCCCTGCGATTAACCGAGTACTGTTCGCCCTCGCTCAGCGCATCGATCAGATGCGGGTCGCGCAGCGGCAGCATCGGCCTCGCCTTCAATTCCCGTATGAACAGCGCCACCCAGACGCCGCAAACCCCGATGACCGTCACCGGGTCGAACCAATCAATCCTCAACCCCTGACGGCGGAACTCCGGCGCGACCAGCCAGAACAGGTCTATCACCCTCATGACGATCACCAGCGCCGCCAGCGCCGCCAGCCGTCCGGCGCGCCGCTTCAGATCGCGCGAGAGCAGCAGCGCGAACGGCAGCGCGAAATGCAGGACTATTAACAACATGCCGATCCATCGCCAGCTGCTCTGCATCCGCGGCAGGTAAAACGGAATCTCCTGCGGCAGATTCCCCGCCCAGATGATCAGCAGTTGCGAGAACGACATATAAGCCCAGACCATGACGAACGTGAGCAGCAATTTACCCAGGTCGTGGAAATGCCGCGGCTGGAAGACGCGCGCCATCGGCTCGCGCGTCGAGAGCAGCGCCGCGACCAGGATCACGAACGCCGTCGCCGAGAGCGCTTGCCCGGCGATGATCAACAGTCCGAAGATCGTCGAAAACCACTCCGGGTTGAGCGACATCAGCCAGTCGAACGCCGCGAACGTGATCGTCACGCCGTAAATCACCAGCCCCGGCCCACTCAACCGTCGCAGTCGCTTCAACCACCCCAGCGCCGCGCCGCGATCCTCCTCACGCGACCACCGGTCGAGCCTGTGAGCCATCGCCAGCCAGACCGCGAAGTAGACGACCGCGCGAGCGATGAAGAACGGGACGTTCAAATATCCCGTTCGAAAATCCAGAGTCTGGGCCTCGGCGGGGCGCGCCCACACGTACAACTCGCGCACGCCCAGCGCGACGGGCAGAAACCCTATCGCCAGCCAGGGCAGCGTCCGCATCGCCGCTTCGAGCGTGCGCCGGACCACCACGCCCCAATCTCCGCCGGTCAAATACTGCAACATCAAAATCGCCATGCTCCCGAGCGCCAGACCGAGCGTGAACAGGTAAGCGAACAGGTACGATTGCAGAAACAGAGCCGGACGGAAGACTGCGCCCACGGCGCACAGGATCAGGCCCACTACTCCGGCGATCAGCGCGCGCTGTTGAACGCGGCCGGCGGCGGCGGGGGCGACGTATAGCTCTCGCGCGTCAATCACCGTTCTTGCCCTCCGGATTGAAGTTTGGCGCGTTCTTCAGGCGGCGCGTCGTTGATCGTCGCGCGCTGGCTCAGTTGCAGCGCGCGCAGGTAAGCGGCGACGGCCCAGCGGTCGTCCGGCGCGACCTTATCGGCGTAACTCGGCATTGCCCCGAAGCCGTAGGTCATTACGTCGTAAAAATGTCCGAGCGGCGCCTGGCGCAGGCGGTCGGTGTGATACGACGGCGGCGCAAGAAAACCGCGCCGCACGACCATCCCGTCGCCGTAACCCAGCGCCCCGTGACACGGCGAGCAGTAGATGTTGAACCGCTCCTGGCCGCGATCCATGACCTGCCGCGTGAGCGGGAACGGCAGCGTCGTGGCCTTCGACTCGTCGATCATCGAGGGAGTCGGCGCGCCCTTGGGACTGTACGGCACGGTTCCATCGACGAGCCGCCGCGCCGATTTCCCGTCGCTGAAGAAATTGCTCGCTTCGAGCGGCTTATATTTAGGCTGATCCTGCATGTCCCGGCGGCAGGCGGCGGTAAACAAGATCAGGATTACCGCCACTGGGAGAAAGAGGGAAGGAGGGAAGGAGAGGATGGAAGATGGAAGATGGAAGATGGCGATCCTCGATCCTCGATCCTCAATCCTCGATCCTCCGGCCCTCCGCCCCTCTGTCTCTCTGTCCCTCTGTCTCTCTGTCTCCGCGCCTCCGCGGCGTTGATTAACTTTCGACATCCCTCACCTCCCGCGGCGACAGGCCCTCCAGAAAATCTCGCGTCCTGGCGCGGTCGAATCGCGGGTCGCTCGCCTCGATGCAGAGGAAGAAGCGGTCCTGCGACGCGAGGGCGAAGCGCGGGACGTTGAAGACCGGGTGATGCGGCTTCGGCAATCCGTTCAGCGCCAGCATTCCCACCAACGCCGAGAGCGCCGCGCACAGCGCCGTCAATTCAAACGTCACCGGAATGAACGCCGGCCAACTGTTCAAGGGCCGCCCGCCGATGTTCAGCGGCCAGTAGGGGCCCGCAATCCAGAGCTGCAGCAAGTATCCGCCCAGGCACCCGGCCAGCCCTCCGAGCAGCACGATCAACGGGACACGCGTGTGACGGAAATTCATCTCCTCGGCCAGCCCCTCGACGGGGAATGGCGTGTAGGCGTCCATTCGCCGGTAGCCTTCCGCATAAGCGCGCCGAGCCGCCAGGACGACCGCCGTCGGGCTGTCGAATTCGGCCATCAGGCCGTAGTAACGCCGTCTGCGGCGGCTCATGACACGACCTCCTCCTCTTCCGCCTCTTTGACCTCGGCCTGCGGCAACAGCGTGCGCACCTCCGAGATGGAGATGGCCGGCAGCAACCGCACGAACAGAAACATCATCATGACGAAGAAGCCGATGGTTCCAATGAAGACCGTGTAATCCCAGACCGTCGCCGCATACTGCCCCCACGCCGAGGGCATGAAATCGCGGGTCAGGCTCGTGACCACGATCATGTATCGCTCGACCCACATCCCGACGTTGACCGCCATAGAGACCAGGAACAACGCCGTCGGGCTGCGCCGGACGCGCCGCAACCAGAGGAATTGCGGGGCGACGACGTTAAGCAGCATCACGCTCCAGAAGACCATCCAGTACGGCCCGAACATCCGGTTCCGCGTCATGAACCACTCGAACTCGCCCTTGCTGTACCAGGAGAGAAAAATCTCGCACAGGTATCCGTAGGCGACGATCAGCCCCGTGGCCAGCATCAGCTTGCCGCAGTTGTCCAGATGACGCATCGTGACGAGATTTTCGAGGCCGTAATACCAGCGCAGCGGAATGGCGATGGTCAGCACCATCGCGAAGCCCGAAAAGATCGCGCCCGCGACGAAGTAGGGCGGGAAGATCGTCGAATGCCAGCCGGGGAGAATCGCGATCGTGAAATCGAAGCTGACCACCGTGTGTACCGAAACCACCAGCGGCGTGGCCAGGCCGGCCAGCAGCAGGTAGGCGACCTCGTAACGCTTCCAATGCCGCGCCGAACCGCGCCAGCCCATCGCCAGCGCGCCATAAATGACCTGCCCGGCGCGCGAGCGCGCCCGGTCGCGCAACGTTCCCAGATCTGGAATCAGTCCGACGAACCAGAAGATCACGGAGACAGTGAAGTAGGTCGAAACCGCGAAGACGTCCCAGACCAGCGGGCTGCGGAATTGCGGCTGCACGTTCATGATGTTCGGGTAAGGGAAGAGCCA
>DASUFM010000790.1:0-11555 GCA_036274535.1 Blastocatellia bacterium | reverse complement strand
AGCAATCCTGCGGGCGCCTGGCGCGCCATCGCGCTGGAGATGGGGGCGCCCCAGTCGCCACCCTGGGCGACGTAGCGAGTGTACCCGAGCCGCTTCATCAGTTCCGCCCAGGCTCGCGCGATGTGGTCGGGGCCCCAACCGGCGCCCGTCGGCTTGCCGGAGAAACCGTAGCCCGGCAAGGACGGGATCACGACGTCGAAAGCGTCCTCGGCGCCGCCTCCGTGCGCGGTTGGATCCGTGAGCGGACCGATGACCTTGAGTTGCTCGATGACGGATCCCGGCCAACCGTGCGTGATGATCACCGGAAGCGCGTTTGGATGACGCGACTTGACGTGAATGAAGTGAATGTCAACGCTGTCAATGGTAGTCACGAACTGCGGCATGGCGTTGATCTTCGCCTCCGCCTTCCGCCAGTCGTAGTCTGTCTGCCAGTAGCGCGCCAACTCCTTCATCGTCGCCAGTTGCACGCCCTGCGACGGATCAGTGACCGTCTCCTGGTCGGGCCAGCGTGTCGCCGCCAGGCGTCGACGGAGGTCGACGAGCGCCTCTTCCGGAATCTTGACGCGGAAGGGGCGGATCGCCTTATCTTCGGTCGCTGCAGGCGACTTCGCAGGAAGCGAGTTGCTGACGGAATCCTCCAAGAGGGCGTTCCGACTGGTCCGGGCGTAGATCTGAACGGCGAGCAGGAAAATGCAAAAAGCGCCCGCGACTGTTATGTCGCGAAGAAAGCTGCGCCAAGTGGGCGATGACGACAATGCAGACATGTACTGGGCTTTTTTGGGCTGCATATTGTTTCTCCTCGGAAAATCAGTTCGTAGTCCCGCCTTCAGGCGGAAGCCTGGAGTAAAGATCAATTCCGTGAATCCAAACTATTCCGCCTGAAGGCGGGACTACGAACTTTTCATTGTTTCCGGGCGTCGCAACGCCACATGAAGGCTCCTTTGTAAAAACCGTCCGTTGTCTACTTCGCAAGGAGACTATGGACGATCCGGCACGGGGAGCACATCACGAGATAGGATGTTTTTCCGTTACTACTTTAGGCAGTTATTAGGAGTACCTCCTTCGTGGTACCCAGGTCTCTACTATATCTGGTTACTCTTCATCTGATCTCGCTTAGATTTCTGAAGCGTGCCCCTTCGCGGATGACTGTCAACTATTCAACAACAATCGCCATTAGCCATTATCTCAGTGTCAAGGCTATAATCGCGCCATGGGAAGCCGAAGAAATGGGGGTTCCCATCCTTTGAATCAGCAAGACGAATGGACATTGGAAGGCGCTTTAACCAGGCGCCAGGGCGCCCGGAACGCTCTCTGCGTCCGAGGGCTGTTGAAGCGGGAGCCGTAATCGCAAGCTGTGGTTTGGCGCCGCTAGGGGACAATTAATGGCGTTGGAACGACCTGCTGAAAGACCTGGATCAAGCGGTCGGGTGGAAAAACTCTTTCTCCTTGTAATTGCTTGCATACTGCTGGGCGGATGCCGCTCGTCGGGAGCGAATGCCGGCCCTTCGATCGAATTCTCCCGAGTCCCTCAAGCGGACGAAGGGGGACGGGATAAACACGATATTATCGAAGGGCTCGTGAAGGGCAATCGCCCCGGGCAGCAGATCATTTTGTACGCTCGAAGCGGAAAATGGTGGTTGCAGCCGCTTGTGAACCAACCCTTCACCAAAATTCAACCGAGCGGAATGTGGACTAACGCGACCCACCTCGGAACGGAGTACGCCGCGCTATTGGTCGAGCCGGGATTTCGCCCGTCGGCCATGGTCGACGCGCTGCCCTCTCCAGGCGCCGATGTGGCCGCCGTGGCAATAGTCAAAGGACAGAGTTTTCCACCATCAAAAATGCTCCAATTCAGCGGATACGAGTGGAGAGTACGCAACGCGCCCAGCAATCGGGGCGGCCAGAACTTCTACGATCCGGGGAACGCCTGGGTGGACGCGAGCGGCGCGATGCATCTTCGCATCAGTAAGGTGAACGAGAAATGGCAGTGCGCGGAAGTGAGCCTGAACCGCAGCCTGGGGTATGGGACATATTCATTCACGACGCGTGATATTTCCCAGCTTGAGCCAGTCGCCGTTTTTGCTATGTTCACATTTGATTACGCGGGCGCAGACCAGAACTACCGTGAAGTGAATATCGAGATTTCCCGCTGGAGCGACCCCGTCAGCCATAATGCGCAATACGTCGTCCAGCCTTATTATGTGCCCACAAACGTAGTACGCTTTACCGCGCCCGCCGGAACGCTTACGCACTCGTTTCGTTGGGAATCCGGGCGCATTTCCTTCAGGACTGTGCGTGGAGCAGGCGTCGATGCGGAAGCGCGACCGGTGGCTGAGCAGGTTTTCACATCGGGGGTTCCTTCCCCCGGCATCGAATCAGTTCGGATGGCGCTTTATATCTTTAGCAGTTCCAATATCCCTCTGCGGAACGGGGCCGAGGTTGTGATTGAGAAGTTCGAATATCTACCCTGAAGGTAGGATTGGGCATCACTGGTCGTTTCGATGGCTGCTGGCCGGATTGGCCGCAACCTGCCTGATCCAAACGTCCCTTGCCCTTGATCCAAATCAACCACTATCGCAATACATTCGCGACATCTGGGGCGCGAAACAGGGATTTCCCGGCGGGATCGTCTACGCGATCGCCGAATCCGGCGACGGCTACCTTTGGATTGGCGCGGAGAAAGGCCTGGTTCGTTTCGACGGATTGAATTTCCATCTGATCCGGAACGAGAATTCGACCGCCTTCCCTGGCGGTCCGGTGTTAGGCTTAACGACCGACTCTTCAGGATATCTGTGGGTGCGATCGCAGGGCCCCGGCCTTCTGCGTTATCGGGACGGAAAATTTGAGGATGTCTTGTCAGGATTCGAGCAGATGGAGGTTGGCGTCACAGCCATGTGCCGGGGGATCAATGGCGATGTTATACTTTCGGCCATTGCCAATGGAAAGGTGAGATACAGCGGAGGAAAATTTATATCTCTGGCCCCCAGGTCCACGCTACCTAACCACCTGGTGATTTCAATGGCGGAAACCGCCGACGGCGCGGTCTGGATGGGATCGCGAGATGCAGGTCTCTTCTCTCTGCGTAAGGGACAGCTTTCTCGCATTGATCGGGAAGCCCAAGACAAGAAGGTCAACTGCCTTTTGCCCATCGGCGATCAGGAGTTGTGGATCGGCACCGACAGCGGCCTGGCGCGTTGGAATGGAACCGAACTCACGCGCGACGGCGCGCTGCGCTCGCTCGAGCGCTCGCAAACACTGGCCTTATCCAGAGACCGTGAATCGAACATATGGGTAGGAACGGCCAACGGGCTTGCGCGGATCAACGCCAACGGGGTTCTCTCATCGGAGAAACGTGGCGGAGCAGTGACAGCGATTTTTGAAGATCGCGAGGGGAATCTTTGGGTGGGAGGCGCGCAAGGGATTGAGCGTTTCCGTGACAGCGTGTTTGTGACGTATCCTGCGGCGGAAGGCGCCGTCTCGGAGAGGGGCGGGCCACTTTACGTTGACGCTGAAGAGCGCGCATGGTTCGCCGCTTCAAATGGCGGACTGTTTTGGCAAAAGGGGAAACACATCGAACACGTCAAGGCGGCCGGGCTGGACAAGGATGTGGTTTATTCGATTGCCGGCGGCAATAGCGGATTATGGGTCGGCAGACAACGTGGCGGACTGACGCATCTCGGTTTCAAAGACGGCTCACTCACAGCCAGGACTTACACACAGGCGGAAGGGCTTGCGCAAAACGGCGTTTATGCGGTTCATCAGGGGCGTGATGGAACAGTGTGGGCCGGAACGCTGAACGGCGGCGTCAGCAACTTCAAGAATGGCGGCTTCACAACCTATACAACCGTAAATGGTCTGGTCTCGAACACGGTTTTTGCAATCGCGGAAGGTTCCGATGGAACGATGTGGTTCGCGACTCCGGACGGCTTGAGCGCTCTTTCGAAAAGCCAGTGGCGGTCATACACAAGTCGTGACGGCCTACCCCCGGGGAGCGTGAATTGTTTTCTGGAAGATTCGACAGGTGTGCTCTGGATCGGTACGGCTAAAGGTATTGCCTTTCTTAGCTCAGGCCAGATCAAGACTCCCCGGGCAATTCCCGATTCGCTGCGCGACCAGATCTTCGGGATCGCGGAAGACAGGAGTGGCTGGCTCTGGGTCGCGACTGAAAATCATGTCGTACGAGTGAACCGTGACAAGCTGCTAAGTGGCGCGCTCGTTGACGGAGATGCGCGCGAGTATGGGCTCGCGGACGGTTTGCCAAGCACCGAAGGCGTCAAACGCCACCGCTCTGTGGTGGCCGATCCGTTCGGTCGGATCTGGTTTTCATTGAATCATGGTCTTTCCGTCGCTGATCCGGCTCGGCTGGCTGTTAGCTCAGTCCCGGCTTTGGCTAACATTTTAACAGTTTCGGCTGACGGCGGCCCGATTGACCTGAATGGACCGATTCGCCTTCCAGCGGCTCCTCAGCGAGTCATGTTCAGTTATGCGGGGGTGAGTCTTTCGGCGCCAGAACGCGTGAGATTTCGTTATCGGCTAGATAATTTTGATCGCGACTGGAGCGAGCCCGTGACTGCGCGAGAGGCCGTATACACTAATCTCAGTCCAGGTTCGTACCGGTTCCGCGTGATCGCGACCAACAGCGAAGGGCTTTGGAATGGCGCGGAAGCGGTGATCGGCTTCGACATCCCGCCGTTGTTCTGGCAAACCTGGTGGTTTCGGGTTGTTGGCTTGCTGGCCTGTGCGCTCATCGCCGTTGCCTGGTATCGCCTTCGGATGAGACGATTTGCCACGCAACTGAATGACCGTTTTGAAGAGCGGCTCGCCGAGCGGACACGCATTGCGCAAGAGCTGCACGACACGTTGCTACAGGGATTTATTAGCGCATCAATGCAACTTCACGTTGCGGTGGATCAATTGCCAGAAGATTTGTCGGCGAAGCAAAGGTTCGGCCGCGTTCTTCAGTTAATGGGGCAGGTCATTGAAGAGGGACGCAATGCAGTGCGCGGACTTCGCTCTGCGCGCAGTGATTCGCTTGATCTTGAACACGCGTTTTCCCGCATCTGGCAGGAGCTTGCCATACAAGAACAATTTGGTTTTCGCGTAATTGTCGAAGGGCGGCCCAGGTCTTTGCCTCCGATCTTACATGACGAAGTTTACCTCATTGGGCGCGAAGCGCTGGTCAATGCTTTCCGTCATTCCAATGGGAAAAACATTGAAGTTGTACTGGAATATGCCCCCAGACACTTGCGCATTCTTGTTCGCGATGACGGTTGTGGTATTGACCCTCAAGTGCTACGGTCGGGACGCGATGGGCACTGGGGTCTGACCAGTATGCGGGAACGGGCGGAAAGGATTGGCGCGCGGCTCGATGTTCGAAGCGGCGCGGTAGCAGGAACAGAGGTCGAATTGTCCATCCCGAGCCAGGTCGCTTTCCAAATCCAGTCTTCAAATCGCCTGCCGAGATGGTTCGCCAGATTGTCTGCTGCGAAGAACAGAAATAACCACAGGCCACGAAACGAGGGAAAGAAATGAGTGATCAAACCCGCATCCGCATCTTGTGCGTTGATGATCATCCTTTGCTGCGCGAGGGAATCACCGCCATCATCAATAGCCAATCGGACATGTCGCTGGCGGCCGAGGCCGCCAATGGCGGCGAAGCCATCCAAAAGTTCCGTGAGCATCAGCCCGACGTGACGCTGATGGACCTCAGGCTGCCGGATATGAGCGGCATTGAGGCTTTGATCGCAATCCGGGCTGATTTTCCCGAAGCGCGCGTCATCATGCTGACGACTTTTGAGGGTGACGTTGAAATCCAGCGGTCGCTTGAAGCCGGCGCTCGCGGTTATCTGCTCAAGAGCATGCCGCCGAAGGAACTGGTCGAAGGAATCCGCCAGGTATACGCGGGCAAAAAGCGCATTCCACCACAGTTGGCCGCTCAACTAGCCGAACACCTTGGCGCCGAGCGCCTGACCGAGCGTGAGATCGAGGTGCTACGGCGCATCGCCGGTGGGAACCGGAACAGGGACATCGCGGAACAGCTTTTCATCTCGGAGGAGACCGTCAAGGTTCACATCAAGCACATCATGGAAAAACTGGGCGCCAACGATCGCACGCAGGCGGTGGCGATTGCCGTACGCCGCGGAATCATCCAACTTTGAAAACCATAAGCTTGACCGTCTGATCCATCACTTCCGCTTCCGAAATCTTGCGCCATCTCAACTTCATGACTTGTAAAGTTATCCAAAGCCCATTGGCTTTGTATTGTCCTGAGCATCTTCGCTAGCTGGGACGGTAACTTTCCAAGTCGTGGCGCCTTCCCGCGCTGGCGTCGGGCCGACTGCCACTATAGTGGTAGTTTTATTTTACCCAATAGTGGCATCGGAAAAACAACCGATCTCGTGATGCCAACGCCGAGGCTATCATTGCATAGTACGCCTGGGGAGATGGCGACAGGAACTAAGCTCGACGCAGGAAATTTGCGAGCAGAGAATACAGTGCCACCAGAACTTAAATATCCAGCCGCAGGCAATTTAATTCGGAGAACGAATCTCCTAATAATCCTCTGCTGCCTTCTGCTCAGCGGTTGCCGATCGGGGACAACCAACACCGCGCCCACGATTGAGCTCATCAGGATTCCACAGAAAGATGAAGGCGGCACGGGGAAAATGGCCGCTATCGAAGGACGAGTCAGCGGCGCTCGCCCCGGACAACAGATCGTTTTGTTCGCCAGAAGCGGAGCTTGGCACGTCCAACCCTTCACCGAACAGCCGTTCACGAAACTTCAACCGGATTCGACCTGGAAAAACTCAACCCATTTTGGGACAGAGTATGCCGCCATGTTGGTCGGGCCAGAGTATCGTCCGCCGGCCGTGACGGATGTTTTACCTAACAAAGGCGGAGAGGTCATTGCCGTGGCGGTCGCGCCGGGCGAAGCCATGCTGCTGCCGCCCGTATTTTGGCAAACGTGGTGGTTCCGACTCCTGGGCGGATTGGCTTGTTTATTCGCCCTGCTGACCTTCCACCGCCTCCGGCTGCGCCAATTGGCTAGTCAACTCAACGCCCGGTTTGACGAGCGACTCGAAGAGCGAATGCGCATCGCACAGGATGTACACGACACATTGCTGCAAGGCTTCCTCAGCGCCTCCATGCAACTCTACGTCGCGGTTGAACAATTGCCTGAGGACTCGCCGGCCAGGTCGCGGCTGAACCAGGTCCAGCAATTGATGGGGCGAGTCATCGAAGAAGGCCGAAACACGGTACAGGGGCTGCGCTCCATCACCGCGGATTCTCTTGATCTCGAACGGGCGTTTTCGCGCATCCCGCAGGAGTTCGCCGGTCATAACGAGGGCGGAGAACAGGTTCGGTGCCGTGTCACGGTGAAAGGGAGGCCCAGACCATTGCATCCGATCATCCGCGATGAAGTCTACCGCATTGGCCGCGAAGCGTTATTCAACGCGTTTCGCCATTCCATGACGAAGAGCATCGAGGTCGAGCTGAAATATTCAGTCCGCCATTTACGCGTTTCCATTCGCGATGATGGCGACGCGACAGAAAGCCGGGCTATGCGGGCGCGTCGCGAAGAATCCATTGAACTGGCGCGCCTCCTAAGCGAGCGGGCGAGAAGAATTGGCGCGCGACTCAAAGTCCGGAGCCTCGCAACAGCCGGGACGGAAATCGAACTCTCCATCCCTGGCCGGGCCGCATACCTGAACCAGTCTCCCCGCCCGCATAAGTGGCTTGCCAACTTATCGCCACTAAGGGCGATGTCAAGGCTTCGGAAGTCGGAAACCGAAGAGGATGGATGAGTGATCAAGCGTGTGTCCACCGACCTCCACGGAAGATCAGCCCGTCGTTTCAACACATCGAGAAAGTCCCGGAAGTCGGTCTGCGCGGAGGCTTCGCGCAGGTCTTCGCCGGAGCCTTTGCGGGAGCCACTTCGCCTGCGGAGCATTACTCGGACATCATCGGCGCGGATCTGGCCGTGCATTCCGGCGCAGAATTGACTCTGCCGTTGAATTCGTCGCACGAGCACGCCCTCTTATTGTTGGCGGGCGACCCTGAGATCGAAGGACGAACTCTCGATGAGCGGAACCTCTACTACCTGGGGACTGCTCGTTCGGAGATCAGGGTTGGCAATCGCGCGGGCGCGCGATTGTTGCTGATCGGCGGCCCACCTTTTCCCGAGTCAATCCTGATGTGGTGGAACTTCGTCGCGCGAACCCCGGACGAAATCGCAGAAGCCCGGACGGCATGGGAAGAGCGACGGGGGTTCGGGGAGGTTAAGGCTTATCAGGGTCCGCGCTTGAGCGCGCCACCGCTCGCGCCACTCGCCCGCCCAAATCCAGCGAGCTAATGCGCATACTTCAATTCTTTCGACATTCCATTTCTCTTTCGAAGGGCGCAGTAAGTAATTGCGCATTCTCGAGATCAATCAAAGAGGCGCTAAACGATCAAAGTAAGGCTGGCAAGATAATCATAGCTGTAGGCGTCTGCCGGGAGAAAAACGTCGCGCTTTCGTTATGAGAAATCATGCGCGTGAGTTTGAATCAGCGTAATTACTCACGGGTTTCGTGAAATCTGATATCCTTGAGCCGAAAATGATGCTGCCGACTGGTGACCAACTCGATCAAATTTCCCACGCCGATCTGGTGGCGCTGGTCAAAGCTTTGATTGCGCGAGTCGAGCGCCTGGAAGAAGAGAATCGGCAGTTGAAAGCGGAGATTGAGCGACTCAAACAACCTCCGGCTAATTCCCGGAATTCTTCTCAACCACCTTCTCGCGATCAAAAGAGCAATCAACCCGGCGATAGGCCGAAGAAGAAGCACGGGCCGCCATTTGGCCACAAGCGCTCCATCCGAAAACTGATCGATAACCCCGATCAGACGATCAGCGTCAAGGTCGAGCAGTGCGCGCACTGCCATCACGATCTGAGCCGGGTCGCGCCCGAAAAGATCGTCCGCCGACAAATCACCGAACTGCCTGAATTCAATCCGGCGGTGATTGAAACGAAACAACACGAAGTCATCTGCCCGCATTGCCAATGCCTCAATCGCGGTCAGCTACCGGAAGGTCTGGAAGCGGACCGCTATTTCGGGCCGCGCCTGGAGGCGGCGGTGGTCTTCCTGAAGCATCAACAGCATCTCAGCTACGAGCGGATCGTCCAGGCGTTGCGTGAGTTGTTCGGCGTCGAAGTGAGCGAAGGCGGAATTGCCTCGATCATTGCTCGCGCCGGCTCCCAGGCCGCTCGCGCCGCAGCGGATATCAAACAGCAAGTCGTCTCAAGCCCCGTCATCAAGAGTGATGAGACCAGCGCTCGTGTCTCAGGGCGCAACTTCTGGCACTGGGTTTTTATCGGCGCTTCGGCCGTCTACCACCAAATCGTTCCTCGGCGGAATGCGAAAGTCATCGAGGAATTGATGGGAGAGGCGCGCGCCGAGGTTTGGGTCTGCGATTGTTTCGGCGCGCAACTCAAAGCGCCGGCCCGCGTCTTTCAGCTTTGCCTGCAGCATCAACTTCGCGATCTGCAGCGAGTTTTGGATCGGCAACCTGATTCGCCGTGGGCCGCCGAAATGCAGAAGTTATTTCGCGAAGCCATTCATCTGAACAATCGGGTTGATTGTCCGGAACCTCAACTGACGCTGACCGGATTCATGCGCCGCGTTTCAGAGATCGAAAACGATCTGGATGCGCTGCTAAATCAACGGCTGACTCTTCCTGGCGAGCGAAAGCTCCAAAATCGATATCTGCCGCATCGGGAGAAGCTGTTGACTTTCCTCTATCACCCGGGAGTCCCGCCGACAAACAACCAAAGCGAACAAGCTTTGCGCACCTCTGTGATTCATCGGAAGGTCACTAACGGTTTCCGCTCTGACTGGGGGGCGAAGGCGTACACTGATTTGCTGTCTGTGATTACGACTTTAAAGATCAAAGGTCAACGAGTCTTTGAGACTCTGGTCAATTTGATGGGGCCTCCGGTTCTTCAGTTTCTGGCCGCCTCATCCCCGTGAGTAGTTACCCGAATTCTTAATACGTTAGGCCTTCGTGACCTAGCAAAGTCAACCAACTCAGCAGTACAAACGCAAAGGAGAAGCAATGCGCAAAAGACTCAATCTCGTAGCTCTTGGCGTAGTCGCTGTAATACTTACGCTCACGATTATGCTCGCGGTCGGATCAACCGCTTCCGCCCCGAACCAGAAAGCTTTTGTTGGAACGTGGGAGCGCATCTCCGCCAAAGATGGTGAAGGAAAAGCTCTCGAAGAGCGGCTATTGCCTTCCAATATTATCTTTGCGGCGGATGGTCATTATTCGCAAACGGCCTTTCCGGCGGGGCGCGAGAAGGTGGCGAAGCCCGTCAAAGAAATGACGCGGGAAGAGTTAGTCAATAGATTAGACGGGGTGTTGGCCGGTTACGGCGCCTACACGGTTACGGGCAATAAGCTGACCAGAAAAGTGCTCCAGCACCTTAACCCCGCAGGGCAAGGAACAGAGATCATTCAGGAATTCCGGTTGGAGGGAGATACGCTAACGCTAAAGGTCGTTTCTGAAGCCTTGAAAAATTCCGAAGCGCGTTACAAACGGGTCAAGTAAACCAGTTTCTTACATCTTGTAGCCAGGCCTAAAAACGCATATGCCCAATCACAAAGAATTAGTTGAGAATCTTTACCAGGCGTTTCGGGTGTATGGCCCTGGATCGGCCATCAATTGCACGTACTGCTATAGCGCCGATGAACTTTCGTACTATCAGACGGCGCCGATAGATCAACTCTCTGTTGAGGCAAGTCGGACCGCTTTGTGGGAAACAGGAGATCATTGGGAAAATAGTGAGACATACCGTCACTTCCTGCCAAGAATGCTTGAGATAATGGGGCCTCCGCATATGGTGGAAGACCTTTATCCTAAACATATTTTCGAGACTCTGGTTTACCAAAGGTTTTCTACTTGGCCGGAAGGCGAAAGAGAGGCGGTCGTAGCGTATCTGAAGGCTATCAGGGGCATTATCTCATTCTTTGACGAAGGAGAAGCAAACGAATGGGATGAGGGAATGAGGTCGATCTGTGACGGGACACAATTTGCAGCCGCGGACGTTCCTGACGAGCTGCTATCGAATGAATCTTGATTTCATTGAAAGCAGATGATCGCTCCGAAGTAGCTAGCTACATTTGGCACAACTACCCCGCTCTGTTCTCAGAACAGGATCGCCTTGCCGACAGAAAAGTCCACACGGACGCCAAGGCCGCAGCCACAGATTCTGAACCACTGCGCAATGCCATTTTGGCTAAATGGGGCGTCAATGGCGCCCCTACTATTGATCAGTTGCTCGCAGACGGCATCGCTGAATTTCGTGTCCAGGCCGCTGACAGTGTCTTAGGATGGATTTCAGATCTGTTCAGTCGACCACGTTTGATAATTCGGTGTGCAGCGACCCTTCACCGTTGCCAAGTGCAAATCAGGACGGGGGAAGGGGCAAATGGGGGATTCAATGCCACCGAAGATACTCGCGACGAACGAACGAGATTCACGCTGTGTATTGACAACTATCTATATAGACTGTAATC
>DASUFM010000789.1:0-2175 GCA_036274535.1 Blastocatellia bacterium | reverse complement strand
GATTTGCCTGCCATAAATCCGCAATCCGCAATCCGCAATCCGCAATCTCAAGTCGCTACCCTTTCTCAGCAATGAATAATCTGCCCGCCAGACAGCAGGTTCCGCGCATTGGGCATCAAACGCCGCGCTTGAGCAGATGATCGACTCTGTTAATTAAAAAGACATACATAATGAATTTGTTTGAGGGGCGGTCCATTAGTCTTTGAGAATTCAGTCTGCTCTCGCCGCGTCCCTTCATTTCTCAACGCTCTAAACGCAGAGGTAAAACATACAGATGGAGAATAGATTCCATGATTCTATAACGAGGGCGCCGCGTGGCCGAATATTGACTTCGGCGCTAGCCCTTTCGCTGGGATTCGGTTTATTCGCATCGAGCGGCTCGACGGTCTTCGCCCAGCAAACACCGGGGGCGCCGGGGGCGCCGGAGAACCCGGCGATCTCCAGCCAGCAAGCGCCGAATCCTTCGCCAAATCCCTCGCCAAATCCTTCGGCGGTTCCTAACCAGCAGCAGCCGCCGCTTGAGAAGGTATCAGAGACCACAACACAGCAGGCCCAGAAGGCGCCGCAGGCCCCTCTGGCTTCCCCGGCCGAGTTATCGCGCGTATTCATCAACGTGGCCAAGCGGGTCAAGCCAGCGGTCGTACAGATCAACGTCGTCGCCGGCGCGCAACGTCCGGTCAGCAATGACGCGCCGGGCGACCTGGCGCCGTCCGATCAGCCTGACGCCCAATCGGCTGATCGGCCGCTCAATCCCGTGCAGCAGCAGTCGCCTTATGCGAGGCGAGGGACTGGCTCAGGCGTGATCATCAGCCCTGACGGTTACATTCTGACCAACAACCATGTCGCCGGCCCGGCCAGCGAGATCAAAGTCAGGCTTTACGACGGCCGCGAACTCGTCGCGCGCCGCATCGGAGTGGACTCCGAAACCGACCTGGCGCTGGTCAAGATCAACGCTCAGAACCTGCCCTACGCGACGCTCGGCGATTCGTCGGAGCTGGAGCAGGGTGAATGGGTGATCGCGCTCGGCTCCCCGTTCGGCCTCGACCAGACGATGACCGCCGGCATCATCTCGGCGACCGGACGCTCATTCGGCGGAACCTACGACAACTATCTTCAGACCGACGCTTCCATCAATCCCGGCAATTCGGGCGGGCCTTTGATCAATATGAACGGCGAAGTGATCGGCATCAACACGATGATCTATTCGCGCTCCGGCGGCAGCGAAGGCATAGGCTTTTCGGTCCCGTCGAATATGGCGAAGAAGGTCAAGGATGCGCTGCTCAGGAATGGCCGCGTCTCGCGCGGTTATCTGGGCGTGGCGCTGAAGGAGGCGGAATCCGCCGAGGGCGGCGCCACGGTCGCAGAGGTGACAAACGACGGCCCCGCGTCGAAAGCCGGACTGCGCAACGGCGACCGAATCGTCGAATTCGACGGCAAGCCGGTGAATTCCATTAAACAACTGACCGAGATTATCGCCGACACTCAGGTCGGGAAAAACATCAGCGTGAAATTCGTGCGTGACGGTCGCGAGCAATCCTCTTCGATCACGCTCGTCGAGCGCCCCGGACGCCAGGCCGCCAGCGCCCAACAGGCTCCGGCGCCGCATTCACACGGACGACAGCCGCAACCTTAAACGTCAGGGCGCCGTTTAATCGAACCACATGGGCGAATCGCCGGTGATCGAGACTGGAGGGGCAAGAGATAGGAACGGAACGGATTTTCTCCATCTAGTCTCTTGATATTGTGTGGCTCGATTTAGAACTCAGGGTGGCCGGGATTCCGGCCACCCGTTTTTTTTTAAGCTCTCTACTCACACCTGGGCGCCACTATCAGACTGAAGATCGCCGTGTTCGCTCCAATCCCGAGCGCCAGCGTGAGCGCGGCGCCGCATAAATAGGCTTTGAGCGAGCCGCGCGCCGGATCATAATGGTTCCCCCTGCGCAGCAACGCCAGAAAAACCTCCCGAGTGACTTCCCCGGCGATGCTCGCGTGCCCGCTCATCAGAAGCGCGAACCGATAGACGATTCCCTTATGCCGCCGGTAAAGCGTAGTAAAGGATTGCTCGTCTCCTGCCAACATCAGCCGCAATAGTTCGGCGTCGCTGGGAACCATCGGTTTTGTCATCGCCCCTTTCATTTTTCCGTCAGCTTATATTGGTAATTAACCCACGGAGAT
>DASUFM010000788.1:0-4175 GCA_036274535.1 Blastocatellia bacterium | reverse complement strand
GTTTGAGCTGGCCGAAGCGGCTGCGTTCCAAATGGCTCGCTGTAGTGTTACTGGCGATCTATTTGTGGGCCTATGAAGTTTTCAGTCTGTGGGACAGCCCATGGTGGACGGCGTGGATCGTCATCGGCTATTTCGTCGCGTCGTTCGTCATTGACGGACTGTTCCGGGGCGCGAGCTTCTGCAAATACGTCTGCCCAATCGGTCAGTTCAACTTTGCGCAGTCGCTGGTCTCACCGTTTGAAGTGAAGGTTCGCAATCCGGATATTTGCCGGGCCTGCGCGACCTACGACTGCATCCGCGGCAATGACGCGCGGCGAGGCTGTGAGCTGGGACTCTTCCAGCCAAAGAAGTCAGGTAACCTGGATTGCACCTTCTGCCTGGACTGCATTCACGCCTGCCCGCATCAGAATGTGGGAATCATCGCTATCACGCCCGGCGGTCAGCTCACTCACGACCGTTACCGTTCCGGCCTCGGCCGCCTCTCGCAGCGGACGGACGTGGCCGCGCTGGTGTTGTTGCTGGTCTTCGGCGCGTTTGTGAACGCCGCCGGGATGATTGCGCCAGTGACGGCGCTGGAGAGCGCGTTGCAGCGACGCCTGGGCCTGGAGTCACTGCTGCCCGTGACCTCGGCGCTGTTCTTACTGGCTTTGCTCGTCGCGCCGTTATTACTTGTGGCGGCGTGCGGCGTTGTTTGGCGCGTGTCAGGCGTCAGCGCCAGGCGTTGGAAAGAATTGATCTGCAGCTTCGCGCTGACGTTGGCCCCGTTGGGCTTCGGCATGTGGGCAGCGCATCTGGCGTACCATTTTCTGACCGGCGCCGCCGTGGTGATTCCGGTGGCGCAGCGCGTGGCGAGCGATCTAGGCAGCTCGCTTCTCGGGCGGCCGGATTGGGCTGGAGCGGCGGCTCTGCCTCCGATCGATTGGCTGCCGTCGTTGCAAATTCTGCTGCTCGATGGCGGGTTGCTGCTGACGCTTTACGCGAGCTGGCGCGTGGCGCGGCGTTTCTCCGCGGGCGCCGGAAGGGCGCTTGGCCTGTTCGTCCCGTGGGCCGGCCTGGCCGTGATGCTGTACGCGGCCGGCGTGTTGATTGTGTTTCAGCCGATGGAGATGCGCGGCCTGGGGCCCGGAACGCAGGCTTGCCCCATGTCGGGCCAAACGCCGGGGGCGCGACATTGAGAACGGTGAAGAAGCGCCGCCCAAAATTGATCGCCCGGTTATGGCGCTACGGTTTGTTGACGGCGGCTGCGCTGTCGGCGCTGAGCTTGCGGGCTCGCGCGGACGGCGGCCTCGTGCAACTACATCAAACGGCCGGCTCATTTGTAGTCACCGTCTTCGCCGCGCCTGGTCCGCCGCGCGCAGGCCCGGTCGAGATAAGCGTGCTGGCGCAGAACCGCGAGGGTGGGCAAGAGGCGCTCGACGTGGAGGTGTTCGTTCGGTTGCGGAGCCCAGGCGGTACGATCGTTGTGGGGCGGGCGACGCGAGAAGCGTCGCGAAACAAGCTCCTCTACTCCGCCTCTATGAACCTGCCCGAGCCGGGGCGGTGGGAGTTGGAGGTGACAATCAAGCGGGGAAAGAGCGCGGACAGCGCGCTCGGGCAATTGTCGGTCATGGCGCCGAGGCCGTTACTACTCTCCTACTGGCGAAGCTTGTCCCTGCCGTGGGTCGTCATCTCTCTATTCGCTATGAACCAGTGGTTGAAAAGGCGCGCCGCAGGTCGGGGAAGGAGGAACCGCGTGGCGCCGCACGCCGCGCGCCCGGGCGCTTAAATCTTCGTCCATCAGGATGAATTAAGGCGGAAACCCAGCTCGAATTGATAACTCTCAGTCGCTATTCTGGAAGCGATAGAGCGCTTCGACGGCGGCAAGGCCGGCTTTCCAGTTATCGATCACGATGGCGGCTTGCAGGGCTGCGGACGGAGATCGCACAAGTGTATATCTCCTGAACGCCTGTGATAGAACGGCGTCGATCGCCATCCCAACAATTCCCGATTCGGTTTGTTACCTGCAAACTTATTATTCAGTCTAAACGGATGGCGGGCGTCCATGAAGACTGATCTGCAAGGCGCGCCGCTTGCATGTAAGGATTGGCTCACGATGAGTGAAATACCGTCTTCACTTATTCATAGATAGATTTCTATCGTGGCTTACATGGAACAGTGGCGGCATAGATTGTTGGCGTGCGCTTTAAACCGGCTTCGAGCGGCAATCATAATTATTGTCACAAGCGCGCTCTTACTTCCGTCTTCTTGCCGGCAACGAGACCTGCAGGAGCAAAACAGCCAGGTTCCTCCCCGGGCAAATAACGCCGGCCAGGCCGCGCAATCTCCGTCCGCGCAACCAGACGATGGCCAATGGTTGATGGCCACGAAAGATTACGCCAACACGCGTTTCAGCGCTCTGAACCAGATCAATGCGCAGAACGTCAATCAATTGAAGCCCGCCTGGACGTTTTCTACGGGGGTGACGCGCGGCCAGGAGGCCGGGCCGCTCGTCGTCGGCGATACGATGTACATCGTCACTCCGTTTCCGAATTACCTCTACGCGCTCGATTTGACGAAGCCCGGCGCGCCGATGAAATGGAAGTATGACCCCAGGCCTGCCGCCTCCGCACAGGGCGTGGCCTGCTGCGACGTCGTCAATCGCGGCGCGGCTTACGACAACGGGAGGATCTTCTATAACACGCTCGACAACTACACCGTTGCAGTGGACGCCAGGTCCGGACAGGAGGTTTGGAAAACAAAACTCGGCGAGATTAACAAGGGCGAGACGATGACTATGGCGCCGCTGGTCGCCGGTAATAAAGTGATCGTCGGCAACAGCGGGGGCGAATTCGGCGTGCGCGGCTGGGTTACCGCGCTTGACGCCGGCAGCGGACAGATCGCCTGGCGGGCTTACAGCACCGGCCCGGACGCTGATTGTCTGATCGGGCCGAATTTCAAGCCATTTTATGACCATGATAAAGGCGCGGACCTGGGAGTCTCTTCGTGGCCGCCTGACCATTGGAAGATCGGGGGCGGCACAGTGTGGGGATTTATCTCTTATGATCCGGAGCAAAACCTGGTCTTTTACGGCACGGCCAATCCAGGCCCATGGAATCCGGATCTGCGACCGGGCGACAACAAATGGACATGCGGAATCTTCGCGCGCGACCTCGACACGGGACAGGCGCGCTGGTTCTTCCAGTGGAACCCGCATGATTTGTACGACTGGGACGGCGTCAACGAAAACGTGCTGGTCGACTTGAATATCAACGGCCGGACGCGCAAGGCGCTGTTGCATCCCGACCGCAACGGCTATCTCTACGCGCTGGATCGCACGACCGGCGAGATGATTTCGGCCAATCCGTTCAGCAACGTCAACGCCATCAGCGGCATTGATCCAAAAACCGGGAGACCTAATCACGTCGAGGAAAAGAAAAGCGGGACCGGAAAAGTCGTCCGTAACATTTGCCCGGCCGCTACCGGCGGGAAAGACTGGATGCCGTCCGCCTTCTCGCCGAATACCGGATTGCTCTACATACCGCACCAGAACGTTTGCATGGACAGTGAGGGCATCGAGGTCAATTACATCGCGGGCACGCCTTACGTCGGCGCGACCGTGAAAATGTATGCGGGGCCGGGCGGACATCGGGGCGAATTCACAGCCTGGGACCCCGTCGCGGGCAAGCCGATCTGGAAGATCAAGGAGACGTTCCCCGTTTGGAGCGGGGCCGTAGTCACTGCCGGCGACGTGGTGTTTTACGGCACGATGGATGGCTGGTTCAAAGCCGTGAACGCTCGCACGGGCGAGCCGTTATGGCGGTTCAAGTGCGACTCAGGAGTCATCGGTCAACCAGTTACCTATCGAGGGACGGACGGCAAACAATACGTCGCTGTTCTGTCGGGCGTGGGCGGTTGGGCGGGCGCGATAGTGGCCGGCCAACTGGATCCCCGCGACCCTTCGGCCGCGCTGGGGTTCGTCGGCGCGATGGCCGATCTGCCGCAACACACGGCGAGGGGAGGAACGCTGTATGTTTTCTCGCTCCCCTAAGCTCGACTTTGTCCATTGTGATCTCTCAATGGACAAAGTCTCGTTTAACCGTTATTTGCGCGGCGAACCACTTCGACGATTACGGCTCCCCCCGCATCGAAAGGCGCTGAAACCCGGGCGACATATCACCATTGAGATCTCCGTCTTT
>DASUFM010000787.1:0-5918 GCA_036274535.1 Blastocatellia bacterium | reverse complement strand
GGGAGCGTTATCCAGACCCTTGCGACGCTCCCTACCGGTCGCGGTACTGACCCAATCTTGCCCGGTCTGATTTAGATCTTTCCCTCTATTTTTTTCTCTGTGTCTCTGTGCCTCTGTGGCTATTTATCCATATGAAAACCGCTGTAACTCGACTTCATTGGGCTTTAGCCGGCAGGCTTTGATTCAGACTAGTCATCCTATCCTGAAAACTTTGCGCCCGTTTTCCCAGGTGAGTTTGCGAAAGACGGCAGGCTCGGTGTGTTTTTTGAGCAGCGTCAGCGTCTCCCGCGCGACGCATTTGCCGCTGAGCCGGGCGGCCGCCGGGTTGTTCGCCTGGCTGACTCCGCCGCCATGACCGTCCTGGCAGGAACAGTCGCTGCCGAAGACCAGCTTGTTTTGGTGGCGCGCGAGAAAATCGGCTGTGAATTCAGGGTCGCGCGATAACGCGTTGTTGCCGGAGTTCGCGGAAAGATCGCCGTGCAGGTTGGCGTAATCGCCGAGCAATTTATCAGTGACGCCGCCGCGTTTGATCGGCCCTGACGGGTAAGCGGCTTCGTTGGCGTAATCGGCGCTGACATTCGCCCAGAACGCGTCGGCGTGCCCGATGAATGTGGTCTTCGGATAAGCTTTCAACATCGACTCAAAACGTTTGAAGCCCGTGCTGAAAAGGCCTTCCCCATCGAAGTGCTGGACTTCCTGAAAATGCACCAGGATGGGCACATTCAATTCCGCCGCCAGCGCGTACATTCTCCGCAGTTCCGGCCCGTCGGCTTCGACGTGAAACTTGATTTCGCCCAGTCCCTGCGCGCCGGCTTTGACGGCATTGGTCAGCGTTTCGACGGCGTCGGGTTTGGTGATGTCGGCGGTCGCCGCCCAGACGAATCGTTTGGGATATTTGGACTGGATGGCCTTGATCTGTTCGGCGGCGGAGGCGCGAGCGAGCAGGACGGCGTCGGTCACGCCGCAACCTTCCATGTGAGCCAGGTTGGCGTCCAATCCCTGCCGCAAATGGGAGTGAATGTCGAGCACTGGCCCGCCCCATTCGTTTTGCGCGCCAGCAACCGCGCGCGAACATGAACAGGCCACAGCCGCCGCAGCCATGCCTAAAAATTGTCTTCGATTCATTGAGATCTCCTTTGTGATCTACGACATGATTTTGCGTCGCTTCCGTTTCATTAATACCACTAGACAGCCAAAGCCGTGAAGAAATTTCAAACGTAATTGCCAGTGGCCAGTCATCAGTAGTCAGTTAACGTGGATTTCCCGAAAGGATCTGTGGCGCAGTCTTGTAAGCAATTACCTTCAGCTTGCCCGGCAAGTACCAGAGTCCTATCCTGCTTATAGGTGGTTTGAAGCGCATATTTAAACTTAATCAACGACGGCGAAAGGGGAAGAATCGCCTGCCGCCGCGGATTCTTTTTTATTTTATCTGGAGGGGCATATGAGATTTCTGAGAGGGATAGCGATCGCGATTATTGCGATTCTGCTGGCGTTATTTCTGGCGGCCTACAGGCCGTGGTGGAGCGGCGCCAACCATAGAGAAACGGGTTCGACCGGCGCCGTAAATCCTCCGCAAAACAACACGGCCACAGGCGCGCAAAACGCCACGCAACCGCAACATGTTCCAAACGTCAATCAGTCTGTTAATGATCTCCGACAGGCCGCCAGAGAAGCCAGGCAGGCCGCCAGAGAAGCCAGACAGGCCGCCAACGAAGCCAGAAAAGGAGCCAGACAGCGGGACGTCTATGACCGGAGCGCGATGCGCCCTGCTAAAAGCGCCAAACGTTCGACGGCCGAAATGCGAGAGGCCGTGGAATGGGAGACTGAAGATTGCGAGTGTGAGGAAGTCGAAACACAAGGCGTCGAACAAGTGATCATATGGCCAACGATCCGGCCAACGACCCGACCCACGACCACGAGAATAAACATAACGGTCCCTGTAAGTCAGGAATGTCCAACGCCTTATTATGAAGTCTGGGCCGAATGTTGCGATCCGTAGTTCCTGCTGAAAGGCTCCTCGTTCAGGCCGTTCAACTCATGCGCGCCCTGACCGCGCCGCCTGGCGCTATTCCATAATCGGCGGCGCGGCGCGCCATGCGCCGGTCAAAATCGGCGGCCAGCGTCTTCGCCGCCTTGCCCGCATTTTGTTGATTCAAGACTGTAACCTCCCTGGCGCCCGCCACGTTTATACAAAAAAGCGATACGCTCGACACTTTCGAAATTAACCGACATCGACTGTTTGCAGTGTCCGATTCCGGGAGGGAATATGAATGGTGTGACTGCGGTGGCGGCTTCTTCTTCCGCTTCAGCTGCGAAAGAGAAAGCCCGCTCGGAGCCGGCGTCAAGAAATGTCGCCATAGACGCATACCGAGGCTTCGTCATGTTATTGATGATGGCTGAAGTATTGCAGTTGAGCCATGTGGCTGGTTCCTTTCCGGGAAACTGGTTCTGGTCCTTTCTGGCTTTTAATCAGACTCACGTCGAATGGGCGGGGTGCTCGCTGCACGACATGATTCAGCCGTCATTCTCTTTTCTGGTGGGTGTCGCTTTGCCTTACTCCATCGCCAGCCGCGTGGCGAAGGGAAAGACATTTGGCCAGCTCTTAGGTCATGCGCTCTGGCGATCTCTGCTTCTCATATGGCTGGGCATCTTCCTGCGCTCACTTTCCAGGACGCAGACGAATTTCACTTTCGAAGATACGCTTACGCAGATCGGCCTCGGTTATCCATTCCTCTTTCTGCTCGGCTTCAAGCCGCCGAAATGGCAGTGGACCGCATTCGGCGTGATTCTCTTTGGGTATTGGCTCGCCTGGGCGCTTTATCCGGCGCCGGGCCCCGGATTCGACTATCAGGCCGTAGGGGTTCCAGCCGACTGGACGCATAATTTTACCGGGTTCGCTTCTCACTGGAATAAGAACAGCAACCTGGGCCAGGCTTTTGACCAATGGTTCCTGAATCTCTTTCCCAGGTCAAAGCCGTTCGTCGCAAATCACGGTGGCTACCTTACTCTTAGCTTTATTCCCACACTGGGAACGATGATTCTCGGCCTGGTGGCCGGCCGCTGGTTGCGGGAGGCCGCTCCGCGCATTCCTATCAAGCGGCTGCTCATCGCGGGCGCTATCGGCGTCGCCGCGGGAGCGCTGGTTCATTTCACCGGCGTCTGCCCGGTCGTGAAGCGCATCTGGACGCCGGGCTGGACCCTGTTCAGCGGCGGCGTCTGTTTTCTATTTCTCGCGGCTTTCATCTGGATTATCGAGACCAAAGGCTATCGGAAATGGTCTTTCCCGCTGCTGATAATCGGCATGAATTCCATCGCCGCTTACATGATAGCCCATCTCTTCGAGGAATTTATCGTCCGGGCGTTCCACACTCACCTGGGCGCAAACGTATTCAAACTTTTCGGCGACGCGCTTGAACCATTCTTCGCCGGAGTTGTCGTTCTCTCTATTTACTGGCTGATTCTATTCTGGATGTACCGGCGCAAGTTGTTCCTGAAAATTTAATCGATTGGTTCGCTATTGGCGCGCCGCTCTGGCGTATGCGGCCGGCGATACTCCTACAATCGACTTGAAATCACGGACGAAGTGAGCCTGGTCGCTGTATCCCAGGCTCAGGGCAAGTTCCGCCTGATTGACAGTCTCGACAGTCGAGAGTTGTTCCGCTGCCTCGTGAAGGCGGTAACGCTGAATCACCCACTTTGGACTTACCCCGACGTATCTTGCGAATAATCGCTGTAGCGTTCGCTTGTTCAGTCCGTAGCGTTCGACGAGATCTTCCACTTTCAGAATATCCCGTTCCTTCGCCACGGCGTAGACGATCTCCGTAAGCCGAATCACGTTCTCATCCGGCTCTGCCAGGCGGGAGCGTAGAAAGTCTTCAACAATCTTGATGCGGCCCAGGTCCGCGCTCTCGGCAAGCACCGCGCAGTCCAGTTCGTCGCCCTCCGCGCCGAAGACTTCGTGAATGGGGAATGTCCCATCCGAAAACCTGAAGACCGGTACGCCGACGAACGGATAAAACCCTGCCGGCCTGAACTTCACAGCGAAAACGCCGCCTTTTCCCTCCAACATCCGGGAGAACTTCGCCCGCGCCGCTCCTCTGATCCTGCTCTCGCCTCCTTGTTCGAAAGTCATATGCACGCTCGGATGCGGCAGAGTCTCCGCCTTCTCCGGTTCCTGCCCGCGCAGGTCCCATTCCACCAGCCAATAATGCTCAACATATGGATCGAGGTCTGCGGACGGGTGGTAACGCTCGTACCGGTAGCGCCGTTGGTCGGCGGCTGCGGCCTTCAGTATTCCTCTGGGCGGATCAGTCTTGCGGCGAATCATGTCGTGTCGCGTTTCTTCAATAAATGCGGTTTCAGGCTCGCTATTATTTTAGTAGATAGGAGGACACCATGAAACAATTCGTGATACTTTTCGGACTGGCGCTTGCCGGATTGGCCATCTGCGTCAGGGCGGATGTGAGAGACGGCGCGTATAAACAGAAGGAGAAAACCATGACCGCTCGCGGAACGTTCGACGTAAAGGTTACACAACAGCCGCAGGATGACAGCGCGGCTGGGCCATTTGGCAGACTGTTCCTGGACAAAAAATACCACGGCGACCTCGAGGCCACGAGCAAGGGGCAGATGATGGGGGCTTTTACGGCCGTCGAAGGTTCGGGCGCCTATGTCGCGTTCGAACAGGTGACCGGAACGCTGAACGGAAAGAAGGGAAGCTTCATCCTGCAGCACAAGGGCACAATGAGAAAGGGTTCCTATTTTATGGACGTGACCGTTGTTCCTGATTCTGGGACGGATGAACTGACTGGAATTTCCGGCTCATTGAAGATCATTATCGAAGGCGGCAAACATTCTTACGAGTTCGAGTATACATTCGAAGGGAAGTGAGCGCCCTTACTGGATAACGATCGTTACAGTACGGGGAGCGTAAGCGAGCTTACGCTCCCCGTACTGTCAGGGAGATTATGAACGGAGCTGAAAGTCTCATTCGCACACTGGTTGACGCCGGCATAGACGTTTGCTTCGCCAATCCCGGAACCACCGAGATACCGATGGTTCGCGCGATTGACGAGACGGAGGGGATGCGGGCGGTGTTGTGCCTGTTTGAAGGCGTCTGTACTGGCGCGGCTGACGGTTATGCGCGAATGGCGGAGAAGCCGGGGGCGACGCTGTTGCACCTGGGGCCGGGCTTCGCCAATGGCATCGCATACTTGCACGACGCGCGGCGAGCCCGTTCGCCGATAATCAACCTGATCGGCGAGCACGCCACCTGGCATCTTGCCGCCGACGCGCCGCTCAACAGCGACATCGAATCGCTTGCCAGACCGGTCTCCGCCTGGCTTCGCCGCAACAAATCCGCGGAAGAACTCGCGGGAGACGTCGCTGAAGCCATTGAAGCGGCCTCTATAAAACCGGGACGGATCGCGACCTTGATCATTCCGCACGATTATCAAATGGGCCCGGCGAATGGGGCGATCGCGGTCAGCGCAATCGCGCCGCCGCCGAAAGTCAGCGAGGATGCGGTCAACGAGGCGGCCGAAACCCTGCGGCCCGATGATTTAAAGGGTGAGCCGACGGTTCTGTTTCTCGGCGGATACGCTTTACGCGAGCGCGGTTTGAAAGCCGCCGCGCGCGTGGCAGCCGCGACCGGTTGCAAGTTGATGTGCGAAACGTTTCCCGCGCGGTGGGAGCGCGGCGCCGGAACGCCGCTTATCGAACGCCTGCCATATTTCCCAGAACCGGCCATCGCCGCAATTTCATCTTATAAATCAGTCTTGCTGGCCGGAGCGAAGCCGCCGGTATCGTTCTTTGGCTACCCCGGCATGCCCAGCTATATCGTCTCGCCGGGGCAGCGGACGATCACATTGGCGACGCCCGAGGAAGACGTCGCCGGCGCCCTGGAGTCGCTGGCCGAT
>DASUFM010000786.1:0-8686 GCA_036274535.1 Blastocatellia bacterium | reverse complement strand
TTAAGGGATGCGCATCATATCACGCGCCCCCGGAATGCGAAATACGAGCCTCGGCCTTTTTTGGCGCCTTTTGGCGAGTCGGAACGTTGAGTCTTTGGCGTGAATTGCGGTACTCTAGCGGCACCCTAAGCATTCGACACTAATAAATAAGGATTCGGAGAGATAATCAATGCAGCCTAGGAAAATTGCCCCGCTGCTTCTGCTATGCGGATTGCTTTGCGCTTGCGGCGCTGATACGGCCTCGAACGCGCCCAAGGACTCCTCGAAGCTGGCTACAGCCATTCCCGAGCCATTACCCGACGCCGGCGCCATGGTTAAAAAGCTGATCACGCAGGACGGTTGTAAGGATTTTACAGCCGAGATGCGTATAACGACCGAAGGCAAGGGCGGCTCGCGCGAGCAGATAGAATTCAGGGCGCAGCGGAAGTATTTGACGGATCGAACCGTGACTTTCCTGTCCGTGCTCGCGCCCGCCGAAGACACTGATAAGGCGCTCCTGGCCGTCGAACGCTCTGATCAGCCTACGGAGGCGTTCTCTTATCTGGCCGGATTGAGGAGGCTGACCAGAATCACTTCCGACAGGCGTCTCGGTTATCGCAACGCCAAAGTCGCCGTCCAGGACATGCTGGGGATGGAACTCGGCCAGTACGATCACGGCGCGGGCTCGCGCGTAAACCCGGATGGAGAGCCGTTGATCAAGATAGAATTCAAGGAGAAGCCCTGGCGCAACCTGGCATACCCTCGGATCGTCGGTTTTTTCCGCGAAAAAGACCAGGCCCCCGCCAGTTTTGAACTCTACGACCACCGAGACGAATTGCAGAAACTCGTCAAGGTCGAAGAGATCAAACCTATCCAGAGCCGACAGACGATCACCAGGCTGGCGATAGACGACATTCAACAGAATCTCAAAGTCAAGATCGAAACGCGCAAGGTCGAATACGATCGCGGCCTTCCTAACAGCCTCTTTACCGAAGGGCGCCTGAAAAGCGTCATCAGCGACGCGGTTCAAAGACTCGATCAACAATGAACCGGATCATCGCCTTCATTGTCAGGCGCCCGCGCGCGATCGTCCTGATGGTCGCCGCGTTGAGCGCATTCTTCGCTTTCGGCCTGTCTCGTGGCGTGCGGCTGGACGTCTCGCCGCTCGGCTTCGTCGAGCAGGAAGGGCAGTCGAGGAGCGATTTCGAGGTCGCGCGCAAAAATTTCGGCCCGGATGATTACATGGTCGTCGCCGTGATTTGCGACGACGTGTTTGCTCCATCCTGCGTGACGCGGTTGAGAGACTTGCATGACAGGATCTCCAAAACGAAAGGAGTGGCTGAAGTTTTAAGCCTGGTCAACGCGCCTTACGCGCGCAGTTCAGACGGCGTGGTCTCCGCCGAGAGCCTGATTCCAGAGGGGGAGACAGAGAGACAGAGGATAGAAGATGGAAGATCGAGGATCGAAGATGGCGATCCTCGATCCTCGATCCTCGATCCTCGATCCTCGATCCTCGATCCTCCGTCTCTCCGTCTCTCCTTAGATGAAATTCGCCGTTTGGCCACCAGCGATCGTCTATATGTGGGAAACCTCGTTTCAGCTGATTCCAAAACGGCGGCGTTGAACATTCTGCTGAAATCCGATTTGCCGACGACGACGCGTCATGTGATTACCAGACAGATTTATGATCTCTCTCGCGCCGCGGGATTCGATCATGCTTATTTCGCTGGCGACCCGTTCGCGCAATGGCGTTCGACGGAATCCGTCAAGAGCGACCTGCGGCTCTTCCTGCCGCTGACAGTCGTCTTCATCGCGCTTTTGCTTTGGTGTTATTTTCGATCATTCATGGCGGTCGGGCTGCTGATGCTGACCATCGGCGTCGGGTTGTTGTGGCTGATGGGCTTGATGGCCTGGTTTGAAAGCCATTTCACGATTCTGGCCCTGATGCTGCCGACTTTGATGGTGGCGATCGGCTGTTCGTACATGGTCCATGTCATTAATCAGATCGGAATTTCTCATTGCGGATTGCGGATTGCGGATTCTTCGATTGCGGATTGCGGGTTGCGGATTGCGGATTTGCGGTTATCAAACGACCGGATGGCCCCGGCTGAGGGGGAAAATCGAAACCAGAAATCGCCAGGCGAAAATAAATCCGCAATCCGCAATCCGCAATCCGCAATTAGCGGTCCGCAATCCGCAATCGAAGATGCGCTCAGGTTCATCAGCCTTCCGGTGATCGTCTCGGCTTTGACGATCATCGCCGGTTTTCTATCACTGGCCTTCACGGAGATACCGGCCATACGGTCCACCGCCATCTACTCGGCGATCGGCGCGGCGTTCACGATGGTCCTTTCGCTGACGTTCATTCCGGCTGCGCTGTCTTTGATGGGCGAGCGCGCGATCAGGTTCCGCATAGGGCTCTCAGGCGGCATGGTCAAGCTGCTCGAAGGCCTGGGGCGATGGGCGACGTCGAATCAGATTCCACTCTACATCCTGACTGCGGCCCTCGTCGCGCTCAGCGCAATCGGCGCCAGCCGCATCCTGATCGACATAGACTACTTCCATTTCTCAAAGCCGAATTCCGAGACCAGCGTCGGGTTGGCTGAAATCAACAGGCGGCTCTCCGGCGCGATCAACTTCGACATCATCGTCGAAGGGAAGACCGCGGGGGCGATTGAAACGCCGGAAACGCTGCGGCGGATCGCCGAGCTTCAGGCCTTCGCAGAGACTCATGAGAACGCTGACGGGCAAGGCGTCGATCGCGCCCTGTCGGTCGTGGATTTCGTCAAACACGTCAACCGCGCTTTTCATGACAACGACCAGCGGTATTACGACCTGCCTGCCGACGGGGGAATTATCGGCGAACTGCTTTCCGACCGCGATCAGTTGCGCCAGTTTCTCACTCCAGACGGACGCGTCGCGCGGATACTGGTCCGATCGAACCTTTCAGGTTCGCAGGCCATGGCCGCGGCGATCAGAGAGATAGAGGCGCGCGGGCGCGAACTGCTGCCGGATTTCCGGGTCTACGCCACCGGGACATTCGTCCTGCTCAACCGCACTTCGGATCAGATCGCCGGCGAGCAATTGCGTAGCGTGACGATCGCGCTCATCACGATCTATCTGATGCTCTCGGCGCTCTTCGGTTCTCTGCGCGTAGGGTTCACCGCGCTCGTGCCGAATCTGATCCCGATCCTCTTTTTCTTCGGCTTTATGGGCTGGCGCGGCGTCGAATTGAATCTGACGACCAGCCTCGTGGCCAGCGTGGTGCTGGGATTGGCCGTGGACAACGCCGTGCAATTCATCGCGCGCTTCCGGCGCGCTCAGGCCGGAGGCCCGGACGTGCGCGAGGCGATACTCGAAAGCATGCGGCTGTCAGGACGCCCGATCATTTACGCGAACGTGGCGCTGGCCGCCACGTTCGCAATCTTCTTCTTCTCGAATTTCAAACCAATAGCCTCTTTCGGACTGCTCTCGGCCGTGACGATCATCGGATGTTTGGTTGAGGACCTGGTCCTGCTGCCGGCGCGGCTGACCTCCCCGGTGTTTCGGGCAAAGTGAATATCTAAACCGCAAAGGACGCAGAGGGCCGCGGAGAAAGACCGGTTTTGATTATTCTCTGCGTCCCTCTGCGTCCTTTGCGGTTTGATAGCTCAGCCCCGCTGGCCGGGAGTTGGTCACTTCCCAGGCCTCTCTGTCGCGCAGCAGAGTCGAAAGCAGCATCGTATGCAGTCCGTGTCCGGAGCGCGACGCGCGCACGTGGCCCAACACGGGCATCCCGGCGAGCGCCAGGTCTCCGATGATGTCCAGAATTTTGTGGCGTACGAATTCATCCTCGAACCGCAGGGGCTCCGGATTGAGCATGCCGTCCCGGGTCAGCGCGATCGCGTTTTCCAGCGACCCTCCGCGCGCCAACCCGCTCTGGCGCAACGCTTCGAGTTCCTCTACGAAGCCGAAGGTCCTGGCGGGGGCGATCTCTTTTGAATAACTCTGCGGGCGAATGCTGATCTCGCGCCGCTGCTCCCCTATCATCGGGTGCTTGAAATCGATCAGGCAGGTGACGCGGAATTCATCGGCGGGTTCGATTGACATGACCCGATTCTTGTCTCTGACCTCGATCCGTTTGAGCGCGCGCAGGTAAGCCCGTGGGGCGTTCAAAGCGACCACGCCGGCCCGTTTGATCAGGCCGACCCAGTGGAAACTGCTGCCATCCAGGATTGGCGCCTCCACGGAATCTATCTCGATTATTGCGTTGTCCACGCCGCACCCCATCAGCGCCGAAAGCAGGTGCTCGACAGTGCCGATCATCACGCCCGATTTCATTAATGTAGTCGCGTAACTGACATGAGCGACATGCTCCGGAGACGCGGGGATTTCAAAGCCGTTCAGATCGACGCGGCGAAAAACGTAACCGGTATAGGCCGGGGCAGGCTTCACTTTGACGTTTACCGGAGAGTTGTAATGAAGCCCTGTTCCACTTGCGCCGAAATCGGCGCCAATCGTCGTCTGTTTGCTCAAGCAGGAGACACCTTTCAAAACTGTGAGGATGGATCATCGCCGCGAACGATAACGATAAAAAGCCCGCTCGCTGAAGTCGCGGAGTTGATCAAATCAACGGGGAAACACAACATGGCAATCTGCGAGCCATTTTCATGGGAGCTCTCCGGCAGGGTCGTAAATGCTTTGTCATCAATGATGATTAATATTAGGGAGACTGACGCTCAAAAGGGGGCTGTCTCTTTTTAGCCACATTGCCAGGCTGATATCGTTGTCATCAGGCGAGCGCCCGGCAAATGATGGAAAAGCAAAGGCTGCGGATGGCGTCATTCCGCAGCCTTTGTTCAGATTCAGTTGTTCGAGATTATTCAGGCAGGCGACGGTATTTTTTGCGGTTACGCTTGCGCGCCAAGGCCGACTTCAGGCGGCGCTTTTCTCCGGGGGGAACATAGAATGCGTGCCGTTTGACTTCGCGGATGATGTCTTCCTGTTGCACTTTGCGTTTAAACCGGCGGAGCGCGCTCTCAAGCGTCTCGTTATCGCCGAGTTTGATTTCAGCCACTTATTTTCACCTGCCTTTCAATGAGGGCGATAGAATGTTGCGCTCAGCCTACGCCTGATAAGACTTGTTGAGTCTGTAGGGGACGCCATGTGGATAAAAGCGGAGGCAAAGCGAACGCTAACCTTAACTTTCAGCCTGGCAACTGTCAAGCGAGGCCGGCTACAATGACGAAATCCGTTAGCATCAGAAGATCGGATTGAATATCCTTATCCTATCTTCTATCTTCTATCTTCTATCTTCTATCTTCTATCTTCTATCTTCTATCTTCGATCCTCTTGACAGTGTTTAATTATGAAAGTTTTCGTGATTGGTTCAGGTGGGCGTGAGCATGCGTTGGTCTGGTCACTGGCTCGCAGTCCGATTGTCAAACAAATCTATTCCGCGACCGCCAACGCGGGCATCCTGAAACAGACGACGCCGGCCGGAGTGAGCGCGAGCGACATAAATTCAATCGCCGAATTCGCCGCGCGCGAAAAGATCGATCTGGTCGTAGTCGGCCCGGAGCAGCCCCTGGTTGACGGTCTGGCGGACGCGCTCGACAATCGTGGCATCCCTGTTTTCGGGCCGTCGCGGGCGGCGGCCAGACTCGAAGGCAGCAAGGTCTTCGCCAAGGAGTTTATGAAGCGCCATAAAATTCCGACCGCGCGCCACCACGTCGCTGACAATATAGATGACGCGATGAAGGCCGTTGCTGACGGAGGAGATTTCGGGTTTCCGGTCGTTGTGAAAGCCGAAGGCCTGGCGGCGGGCAAGGGAGTGATCATCGCCGAAGACGAGACTCAGGCGCGACTGGCGATTGAGGATCTGCTCATTTCGCGCAAACTCGGCGAGGCGGGCGCGAGGCTGGTGATCGAAGAGTGTCTGGCCGGGCGTGAATTGTCATATCTGGTCTTCAGCGACGGGAAGGATTACGCGCCGATGCCGGTCGCGCAGGATCACAAGCGCGCGTTCGACCATGACCGAGGCCCGAACACCGGCGGGATGGGCGCCTTTTCGACGCCTGGATTGCTCGACGCGCGGCTCGAACGGCGGATTGTCAAAGAGGTCGTCGAGCCAACCCTGGAGGCCGCGCGCGCCGAAGGTTTTCCGTTCCGCGGCGTGTTGTATTGCGGTCTGATGGTCACCGCGGACGGGCCGAAGGCGCTCGAATACAATGTGCGATTCGGCGATCCTGAAACCCAGGCGATCCTGCGGCGATTCGACGGCGACTTTGCCGAGATTGCGCTGGCCGTGGCGCAGGGACGCCTGTCGAACGCTCAGCCGAGCCAATCAGAGAGACCGATCTGGAGTAACGAAACGGCGACCTGCGTGGTAATGGCTTCGGCCGGCTATCCTGGAGATTACTCCACCGGCAAAACGATCACCGGGATTGACGAAGCGGAACGGCTGGAAGGCGTCGTGGTCTTCCAGGCCGGAACGAAGTTGAACCCTGATGGAGAGATAACGACCGCCGGAGGTCGCGTATTAGGCGTGACCGCGCGAGCCGCGACGCTGGAAGAAGCTACCGCCAGGGCTTATGAGGCGGCCGGTAAAATCCATTTTGACGGGATGCATTTCAGACGAGACATCGGCGCCGCTCGTTAACAAGTTACGTAACGGTTAATCGCCAGGCCAAATTCCCCCGATTTTCAGCCTTGAACTTAATCCCTCACTGATCGTAACAGTTTTGTAACTGTATCTGTATTGATCGTCCTGGTTCCTCGCTGATAGCTTGCCCTACCGGAGGATGACAGGAAACCATACTTCGCGCGCTGACATATCAGTATTGCCTATCTCACAGATTTTCACGTGCTGACAGGAGCGCGCAAGTCACAGCTCAAAATCTGACATATCACTTGTTGACTGTCGCGATTGCCCCTTAGTTGAGGGGACCAGTCTTAAATAGTAGTGCCCGAACATAAACGCAACCACGCACATTCTACATGCATGTGGCTGGTATATCTCCGCCCATTTGTGGACGCATCACATTGGGGATTGGAGGTTTAAGGCATAACCACACCCAAGGAGAACTCAAATGGCAAGAAAACGCAAAAAGACCAGAAATAATAGCTCAGGCGTCACCCGAAGAGATATGCTCAAAATGGGGGGGGCGGCTGGGGCCGCGGGCGTTTTGGGCCCAACCATGTTAACTTCGTGGAAGTCATACGCTTCCACCGCTATCACGCCGCCGGCGGAACCGGTATTGTGTGGAACGACGCCGCCGGCCAGTCCGCCGACCACGCCGTTTGTCGACAACCTTCCGATTCCATTTCCGGCGATACCGACGATACTGTTTCCCACGCCGACCAAGGCTGCCAACCTGGCCGGAGGCGAGGCGCCCCGGGCCGATCATCAACGCTGGGAAGAGTTTCTTCCTGACCTGAAATACTACATGGAGGCCAGGGCCGCAACCCACAGCTTTCACTCGGATCTGTTGCCGTCATATTTCTGGGGGTTCAACGGCAAGTTCCCCGCTTCGACAATCCTTAACGCTTACGGGTCCCCGACGCTGGTCCGCTTTAAAAATAACCTGCCAGTGAATACCACCAGCTTCGGCAGGAACGAAATCACTATCCATCTGCACAACGGCCATACGGCGTCGGAGAGCGACGGTTTCGCCGGCGACTTCTTCGGAACCGGATTCTTCAAGGACAACCATTACGCCAACGCCTACGCCGGCATCGACGCCTTCGGCGGAATCGGCGACCCGCGCGAAGCCATGCGCACTTTCTGGTTTCACGACCACCGGGCCGCTTTTACGGCGAATAACAACTACCTGGGCCTTAACGGCATGTACATTGTCTACGATCAGAAGGATCCGGGGCACGAGTTCGCCACGCCGGGCTCGCTGCGGCTGCCGTGCTACTACGGCATAACAGACATCCCTCTGGAACTCACCGACAAGAGATTTTGCGCCGCCGCCGAGGGGCGCAACGAAATGTTCCAAATAGTAGGACGAGGCGCTCCCGGCGGAGACAAATGGGTGGTCAACGGCAAGATTCAGCCGAAATTCAGTGTCAGGAGGCGCAAATACCGCTTCCGGATACTGAACACCGGGCCGGCCAAGATCTGGAATTTGAAGCTCGTCAAACCCGACGGGACGCAGGCGCCCTGGACGATCGTCGCCGTGGACGCCAATTTCCTGCACGAGCCGTGGGAGATTTCTGGTAGTAGTACGTCTCTTCCCACTGGCGATCTACAGATACATGTGGCCTCACGTTACGACGTGATTGTCGACTTCGCTCAGTTCCCGGTCGGCACATCGGTCTACTTACGGGAAGCCGCCGCGCAGAATGTCGGCGTCGCGACGCCGGATCCGGCGCCCGGACTGCCGATCGGAAACGTCTTGATGCGGTTTGACGTCGTCGGAAACACCATAATTCCCGACACGCCGCCGATCCCGGACACGCTGGTCGATCTGCCGACCATACCGGCGCCTGACGCGTCCTTCGAGTGGCGCTTCACTCTCGAAGGCGGGAGGTTCAAGATCAATGGCCTGGAGTTTGACGCGAACAGGGCGGACCACGTGATCTTGAAGGGCACTACCGAAGATTGGCATCTGAGGAACAACGTCCTTGCGGGCAATTGGACCCATCCTGTCCATATTCACTTCGAAGAAGGGCGAATCCTGGAACGAACGACCAGACCCGATCCGGTAGGTCAGCCCGATTT
>DASUFM010000785.1:0-3897 GCA_036274535.1 Blastocatellia bacterium | reverse complement strand
ATTAGCTCTCTTCAACCGCCGCGCTGGTCTTGCCAGAATCGGCCTTTTTTGCTTCGCGGTAGCCCTGCTTGCCGGCTTCGATGGCCGCGGCAAACTGGCCCTTTTGACGACTGATCAAATCTTTGCCGCGGTCGGTCAAATCGTTGACCGCTTCTTTTCCTCGCGCGGTCAGATCGGACGCGCGTTCGACGCCGGTCTGGTAAACGTCGCTGGCGCGTTCGCCGATCTCGCGGCTGGCGTCCCGGGCGTAATCGAGCCCCTTGCGCGTAGCGTCGGCAAGTTCCGACCGAAGTTCACTGCCCGACTTGGGAGCAAAGAGCAATGCGGTGATAGCGCCGATGCCGGCGCCGATCAGAAAGTAGACCAGCTTATCTCCGCTGCCACCGCTGCCGCCACCTTGATTTTCTGCCATGATTTAAGTCCTCCAGATAGATTTGGCCAATTATAGCGAATTGCGATTCCGTTGTGATGTAAACGCATTTGCAATACACCCATTAGATCGTTGATGAATACAGCCTGTTTAGACCGGCGCGCAATATAGCACCCGAACCTGCGCGACATCAAGGAAGCGCCAGATTGACACTTCCGCAAGAGCAAAGCTACAATGCCTTTTGAATTCAATATCCATAAATAGGAATACATAAATAGGAACTCAAGTTGGTAATCAAATCAGAAGTCGGATCTGATAGGACATCACAAGGAGATCTCCATGAACAACCTGCTTTTATTTTGGGCGCCCGGTCTGCCGGAAACAATCATCATCCTCGTTATTGTCCTCATACTCTTTGGCGCGAATCGTCTGCCACAGCTTGCTAAAGGCATGGGCGAAAGCATCCGCAATTTCAAGACCGGAATGTCTGAAGCCGAAGCCGAAGAGGAGAAGCAGAGCGTCAAGGACAAGGCCAAATCAGCCTGACGCCCGCTCGTGTGATTTTGATTGTGGTTGTGAAATTGCCTGGCCCCCGTCGGCTTACTGAACTTTTCATCGTCCCCGCGAGCGAAATTTCGCCGCCAAAGCAATGGCACGCAAACGTAACAACGGCTATCGGCGTCCTCGCCAGGCGCCCGGTTCAGAAAGGTCTTACCACGCCTACCAGGTCGATCTGCCCGCTCCTGTGACTTCACGCGGTGAGCTGGTGCGGATGCTGCGTGGCGGCGAAGACACCTACCTGGAACTCAAAGTCCGCTTCAGCAACGTCGAAAAACTGACCGCCGAGATAATCGCGCTGGCCAACACGGCGGGCGGCGCAATGGTCTTTGGAGTCAACGACCAGTTGCGCGTCGAAGGCGTTGAAGACCCTGAGGCTGTCGAGACGGAGTTGCGCGACATCTGCGCCAACCAGATTCAACCGCCCGTCTTCCCTTACATCAATAAGATCGCTTTCGACAGCGGGCGCCGCGTGGTGCTTCTGGAGGTCGCCACGGACGAACGACCGCACCGCACGCTCGACGACCGCTTTTACATCCGGGAAGGCTCGACGAAGCGCGAGGCCACTCGCGAAGAGATTTCGCTGTTGATGCGAGAGTCGCGACTGACGGGCTTCGAGCATGTTCCTGTCTTTGACGCGGATATCGAGAACGACATCGACGAATCACTCTTCTGGAGCTACGTGCGCGGCGTCAACCCCGGCTACTGGGGCGAAACGACAAAAGGGTTTCCGACCGATTCCGTGTTGCGGGACATGGGACTGGCCGTGAAGGTCGAAGACGAGTTGTTCCTCACGGTCGGAGGGCTGTTGTTATTCGGGCTGAACGATCGTGTGGCCGATCTGGCGCCGCAAGCCGGTCTGCGAATCACGCGATATAGCGGCGACGACCCCAACTCGCCGGTGGTCGAACAATCAATCCTGCAAGGCAACCTGTTCCGCATCTTCGACGGCGTCTTAAGTTTCGTTTCCCGCTACGTCGACCTTTGGGACGCCCGCCCGTCGCGCAAAACCAGGGAGCAGAAGATCGAGGAAGACTCTTTCGTGCAAAGGCGCGCCGGTTACCATCGCGGGGCCGTCATCGAGGCGCTGACCAATTCGCTCGTCCATCGCGATTGGAGCGAGCGCGTCCGTGAAGCGCGAATCAACATCTATGACGACAGCGTAGAGTTCGTCAATCCGTCGCAGCCTATCGAGTTGCCGAGCATCTCAATGCGCTACGGCGTCACCTCCCCGCATAACCCGCGCCTGAAAGCGATCTTCACCAATCAGCATTACGGATTGCAGACGGCCCGCGGCGGCGTGCCGATGATCTGCGCCGAGACCATCACATTCGCCCGCCGCGCGCCTGACGGCCTTTCAGGCTCCAACGGAGAATTCAGAGTGAAGATTTACGGTTTACGCTGACCCTCAACGGCGAAGAAGGAAGCAAAAAAGGCAGGAATGGCAAAAAAGGTAAAAAGAGTTTTTACCTTTTTTGCCATTCCTGCCTTTTTTGCTTCCCCTCTCCCAACAATCCAGAGGACGGATCAGGGAAGATTGTTCAGCACGCGTAACTCGCGCCGGCGGCTTTGCGTTTCCTGCTCGGAGAAGATGACTTCACTGATTTTTTGGGCGTTCTCCGGTATGTGTTCATGCGCGTGGTAGCTGGAACGGACGAGCGGGCCTGATTCGACGTAGCGGAAGCCCATCTCAAGTCCGAGGCGCTTGAATTCGGCGAATTCCTCCGGCGTGTAAAATTTCTCGACCGGCAATCGGCGCTCGGCGGGCTGCAGGTATTGCCCGACCGTTAAAACGTCGCAATCGACTTCGCGCAGGTCGCGCATCGTTTCGAGGATTTCCTCAGTCGTCTCGCCGAGGCCGACCATGACGCCTGACTTTGTCAGCATTCCACGCCGTTCGCGGTCGCGCGCTGCGGCGGCGCGCGCGAGCAGTTTCATGGTCCATTCGCGATAGCGCGCGTAAGGGCGAACTCGGTGATAAAGGCGAGGAACGGTCTCGGTGTTGTGATTGAGCACGTCCGGCTGCGCGTCGAGCACGATGTCGAGCGCGTCGTCATTCCCCTCAAAGTCGGGGATCAGAACCTCCACCTTGCAATCAGGGTTGAGTTCGCGAACCGCTCGAATGGTCTCCGCCCAGTGGGCCGCCCCGCCGTCGTTCTTGTCGTCGCGATTGACGCCGGTGATCACCGCGTGTCTCAAATTCAATTTGCGCACGGCTTCGGCGACGTGGGCCGGTTCGCCGGCGTCCAGCGGTTTCGGCTCGCCCTTGCTGACGGCGCAAAACCCGCAGCGGCGAGTGCAAACGTCGCCCGCGATCATAAAAGTCGCGGTACGGTTCGACCAGCATTCGTAAATGTTCGGGCAGCGCGCCTCCTGGCAAACCGTGTTCAGGCTCAAATCATTCATGAGACGCCGGACTTCCAGAAAGTCCTCGCCCATGTTGAGCCGGATTTTCAACCATTCAGGCTTCGGCAATTTGTCTTTCAGAGATCTCATAACGATTGAATTATAGCAGACCGTCAGTGGTGTGGCGCGGCGGTCGCGGCGACCGGTTCGACGACCTCGTTGCCCTTTTCGTTGAACTCGCCTTCCCAGCGCGCCACAACGACCGTGGCCACACAGTTCCCGATCACGTTCGTCGCCGTGCGCCCCATATCCATCAACTCATCGACGCCCAGGATTACGGCGATACCTTCGAGCGGCAATCCGAATTGCGCCAGCGTCCCCGCCAGCACTACCAGAGACGCGCGCGGCACCGCGGCAATGACCTTGGTCGAAAGCATCAGCGTAAGAAGTATCAGCAGTTGCTGGACAAAAGAAAGCTGGATGTTCGACATCTGCGCCACAAAGACGGCCGCCAGCGACAAGTAGAGCGTCGAGCCGTCGAGGTTAAAGCTGTAGCCCAGCGGAAGAACGAAACTGACGATGCGGCGCGGCACGCCCAGCCGCTCCATATTCTCCAGCGCCTT
>DASUFM010000784.1:0-2365 GCA_036274535.1 Blastocatellia bacterium | reverse complement strand
TTACGCTTATCACGCCTGTCGTCGAAGTCGACGGCCGCGACCGCCAGGTCGACATCTACAAATGGCATCTGGCCAATCCCGGCAAGAACTGGCCGAACCTGATTTACTGGGGCAAATACGTCGCGCACGACAACAATCGCGACGCCATGGCGATGTCGCTGCAATTGACGCGCAACGTGCTCAATACCTTCACGGGATGGAAGGCGCAGGTGCTGCACGACCTGCACGAATCGGTGGCGTATCTTTACGACAACACCGTAGGCGATCAGCCCTATAACGCCTGGATCGATCCGATCCTGGCCGACGAATGGCATCTGATCGGATGGTACAACGTGGGCGAGATGACCAAATACGGGATGCCCGGCGTTTTCACGCACGGCAATTTCGACACGTGGTCGCCGAGCTACCTGATGTTCATCGCCGCATCGCACAACGGCATCAGCCGCCTTTACGAGACTTTCGGCAACGGCGGGGCCGACACCGTCGAACGCACGCTCTCGCCCTCCGAATATTCGCGCACCTGGTACAAACAGAATCCGCCCCTTCCGAAAGCGAAATGGTCGCAGCGCAACAACAACAACTATCAGCAGACCGGCCTGCTCATCTCGCTCGCCCATTTCTCGACAAACGGCAAATACTTTCTGCGGAATTTCTACACCAAGAGCAAGAATTCGATTCTGAAACCGAAGACCGCCGGGCCGGCGGCCTATATCTTTCCGGGCGACGATCCTCGCCCCGGCGGCCAGGCCGAGTTGCTGCGGCTGCTGCAAATGCAGGGCTGCGAGGTTCATCGCGCAACCGCCGAGTTCACCGTGACCATGCCCGTGAAAAAGAAGCCCGCAAGACCGGCCTCAGCCGAGACCAGGGCTTCCGGCGACGGCGCCGGGGGCGCCGGGGGCGCCGGCGACAGCGGAAACGGCGCCGGGGGCAACAGGCAGGAGAAGAGAGAGGTGAACACGCGCACATTCCCTGCGGGAAGTTACATTGTGCGTATGGATCAGCCCTACAGCCGCATCGCGGATATGATGCTGGACCTGCAGTACTGGGCGCCGAATGATCCGCAGCGCAACATCTACGACGACACAGCCTGGAGCTTCGGCGAACTGGGCAATGTGCAGGTCGCCCGCGTGATGGACGTCAAGGCGCTGGACGCCCCGATGGAGAAGGTCGGCGGCGAAGTGAAGGCTTCCGGAGGCGTTCTCGGCGAAGGCTCCGTATTCCTGGTCAATCACAACGCCGACAACGCGCTCGTCACGCTGCGATATCGCTTCAGGAACGCGCAGTTCGAAGCGGCCGAGGAGCCGTTCGAGGCCGCCGGGACGAAATTCAATCGCGGCTCCTTCGTGATTCGCGGCGTCAATCAGAACGACCTCAATCGCGCGGCCACGGAACTTGGCTTGAAGATTTACGCGACCGGCAATGCTCCTTCGGTCAAAACGCATCCGATCAAGGCCGCGCGCGTGGCCATAATGCACACCTGGCTGAGCGCTCAGGACGAAGGCTGGTGGAGGCTTGAATTCGACCGTTATAAAGTCCCCTTCAGTTACATCAGCACGCAGGACGTGGCCAAAGAAAGCAATCTTAACGCCAAATACGACGTGATCATCTTTCCGCCCCTGGGCCGCGCCAATCCGCAACAGATCGTCAGCGGCATGCCTATGTTCGGCAACCCGCTGCCGTGGAGGAAGAGCGAATTGACGCCGAACCTCGGCGGGACCGACGAGACCGACGACATGCGTCCGGGCCTCGGTTGGACCGGCGTGCAGAATCTGCAGAACTTTACGAGGCGCGGCGGATTGCTGATCGCCGCGAGCGACACCTCTAACTTCGCCACCACGTTCGGATTCGCGCCCGGCGTCTCGATCTCGTCCCCGCAAAGGTTGCGCGTCACGGGCAGCGTGCTGCGTTCGAGGTTGGTTGATTCCGCAAGTCCGGTTGTTTATGGATACAACGACAGACTGGCCATCTTCTGCGCCAACGGCCCCATCTTCAACCTCAGCAACACCGTCGGCGGCAGAGGCGGCAGGAGATTTTCAGGTGAAAGCCCCCAACGCTTCACGGGCCGCGGCGGGCCTGACGATCCCGACACGCCGCAAAATCGCCCGCCGCAGGAATTGCCCGAAGAGCCCAAATCGGAAGTCTGGGAAGCGACGCCACTGAACGACGAACAACTCCGCAACGGCGTCTTCGTCATTCCGCCGTCGGCGCGGCCTCGGGTGATCCTGCGCTACGCCGACTCGCGCGAATTGCTCGTTTCCGGCCTGCTCGAAGCCGGCAACGAAATCGCCCAGCACGCCGCCGTGATCGATGTTCCTTATGAACAGGGCCACGTTCTGCTCTTTTCGAACAACCCCTTCTGGCGCGC
>DASUFM010000783.1:0-2110 GCA_036274535.1 Blastocatellia bacterium | reverse complement strand
GACGCTCTTCGGCGGCGTCATCGGGTTCGCGCTCTCGCGCTTCGCGCTGCAGTTCATCACCGGAAGCGGCTGGTTTCCTTACGCCGAGTTCCACCTGAATCATAGAATCTTCCTTGGCGGGTTAATCATTGCAGTCTTTTTCGGGCTGCTCTCCGGGGTTTATCCGGCGTGGAAGATGTCCAGATTGCATCCGGTGCAGGCCCTGAAGGGCGCGATGCAAGGAGGTGTGCGATGATCAAACATCTGTTCAAACTGGTCTGGAACCGCAAACGGATCAATTTTCTGATTACTCTGGAAGTCTTCTTATCCTTCCTGGTCGTGTTCGCGGTAATCATCTTCGCGGTTTATTACACGGACAACTACCGCAGGCCGCTCGGATTCGACTACCAGAACGTCTGGAATATCGGGGTCGAACGCCGCGCCGGCTCCGGCGACAAGGACCTGCCGCAGCATCTGGAGACTTCGAGACGGCTGATGGCCGCGCTTCGCGAATTCGGTGAGATCGAATGCGCCGCGGGCGTCTGGGGCGCGCCGTATTCGAACGCCAATTGGACGAGTGGCCGCGATGATAAAAAAACAGGAAAGTCTTTTGAATTCGGCGTTAACACCGTGACCGATGACCTCAAGGACGTGTTGGGCTTGCAGATTGTCAGAGGCAGATGGTTTGGCAAGGAGGACGACGGCGCGAGCTACAAACCGGTGGTTATCAATCGCAAACTGGCGCGCGATCTTTTCGGCGATGAAGATCCCATCGGCAAGGACATGTCCAATCCTGAAGACAAGGAAAGGGTAGAAGAGCGCGTGATCGGCCTGATTGACGATTTCCGCAAGAACGGCGAGTTTGCCGCATTGAGCGGCTATGCGATCTCCCGCAACGATTTGACTTTCAAATCCGGCGCGCAGCCGCCGAGCAGCTTACTGATCAAAGTTCGTCCCGGCACTACGGCCGCGTTCGAGGAGAAGCTGCTCGCGCGCCTGCAACCAGAGGCCAGGGACTGGTCGTTCAACATCAAGCCGCTCGTCGAAATGCGCGCGAGCGTTTTCCAGAAATACCTGGTCCCGATAGCGGCCTTCGGTCTGGTCGCCGGATTTCTGTTGATTATGGTCGGGCTGGGTTTGACAGGCGTCTTATGGCTGAATGTCACGCAGCGCACCAAAGAGATCGGTTTGCGGCGGGCCAAAGGCGCGACGCGGCGGCGCATTTACAAACAAATCCTGGGCGAGTTGTTCATCGTTACGACAATCGGCCTGCTGGTCGGCGTGCTAATAGTCGTTCAATTCCCGCTGCTCGATCTTTTGGGCTTCGCCAGCCCCGAGGTTTACACCGCCAGCATCTTTATCTCTCTGGGCTTGATCTACCTGCTCACGACTGTCTGCGGCCTCTATCCGAGCCTTCTGGCAACGCGAATCCATCCGGCGGAAGCGCTTCATTACGAATAGACCGGCCCGCTTTCCATGACTCTCGGGGACTCTCAGGAGTCAATGACGCTGAAATCTCGGAGGAGCTTATGATGAAACATTTAGAGGAAACGACTTCGCGACGCGCGTTATTAGCGATGGCCCTGTCAGGCTACGGGGCGATGGCCTTTCCAATCAACATCAAACAAGACAAAACTTCTCAAGACGCCAATGTCGAAGCCGCAAAACGTTTTGTCGGAACATGGAAGGGTAAGTCGCGCCCTGATATGATTGCCGACGATGTCCTGATCTTCAAGATGGAGGGGGAGCGGCTGAAAGGGACGGAACGCCAGTTCCTCATTCGCGACGAGGGAGATGGACGCGGACCGCAGCTTGTCCGTGATGAATATGTTCCGCTGCCTGATCTGAACGTAGAGGGAAAAACATTAACGTGGAAGACGAAATGGATGCAATCTGACCAGGAGTCCTTGAAGAGGGTCACCCTCATTAGCGATGACGAAATATTGTTCGAGGGGGTCGGAATGCAGCGTTCTTCCGATCAACCGACGTTGATCGTCCCGATCAGTTACAAGCTGAAAAAGGAAAAGTAGGCGCCGAACTGAGCATTGAACCTACCCGGAGTGATTTGCGTATAGCTGACTGATATTACGCAGACAATGATTTCGCTTGCTGATTGACAGCCCACAACATT
>DASUFM010000782.1:0-3380 GCA_036274535.1 Blastocatellia bacterium | reverse complement strand
CGCGCGCGACGCGCGACGCGCGCACTTTCAGGAGCGCGCTGATCGCATCGTCAATGAGTGGTTGAGGCGCGAGCGCGAAGAGACGCGCGCGCGCGGCAAGGCGGTCTATACGACCGTCACGCTTTTTTTCTCGAGTTTCCTGGCGGCGTTTACGGCCGGACAATTCCCGTTAACAAGCGCGACGAACGACACTTCGGGGTGGTGGTTATTGCCCCTGGTGATTCTGGCCTTCATTATCGGAGTCTGGCATCTTTTCACAAGCCTCAAGGAGCATTTCAATTATTACACCTATCGCCAGTCCAGAGTTTCGGCGCCGCGCCCGATCAGCAGTCCCAATAAACGTTTTAAGCGCAGTGACGCGATAGCCTTCGTGATCATCGGTTATTTGTTCTCGGTCGGCGCGGGCGTTCTGATCAGACTGTTGTTTGAAAGCCACTCCACGAAACCGATAGACAACAACAATATAATCGCCACCGCTGTTTTATACGCCCTGCTCTACCCTCCGATCGCCGTGTTGATCGTTGATAAGATATATTCGATCTATCAAAGCTCGTGAAATCGCCCGACTTCCGCCCGGCAAATCTCAAATCTCAAATCTCAAATCTCAAATCTCAGATGAACCCCTCGGATCATTTCCTGCCGGCCGATTTGGAAATTGTCGCCTTGACACTCGCCAAGCGCGCCCGTATCCTCTCCGTTTTGCGTATAATGAAAGATCGCTCTCCATGTGATTGACCTATGTTCGAAGCTTTATCAGACAAGCTCAAGAAAGTTCTAAAGGATCTGCGCGGCGAAAGCCGATTGTCGCCGGAGCATCTCGATCTGGCGATGCGCGAGATTCGCATCGCTCTGCTCGAAGCCGACGTCAATTTCAAAGTCGTCAAAGATTTCATCGAGCGGGTCAAGAGCAAGGCTGTCGGGCAAGAGGTGTTGCACCAGCTGTCACCGGGTCAGCAGGTGGTCAAGATCGTCTATGACGAGATGGTCGAGATGCTCGGAGGCACGTCCAGCCGACTGTTGTTTACGTCGCGCCGGCCGAATTCGGTGATGATCGTCGGATTGCAGGGATCCGGTAAGACGACTTCCACGGGCAAACTGGCCAGATGGCTCGCTAAAAATCAGAACCGCAACCCGCTGCTGCTTTCCGTGGACGTTTATCGTCCCGCCGCGCGCGATCAATTGGCGGTCATCGGCCAGGCTATCAACATCCCGGTGTTCACCGGCGAGGGCGTCGACGACCCCCTCGAATTGTGCCGCGCGGCGCGGCGGCATTGTGAGCAGGTCGGCTTCGACACGCTGATGATCGATACCGCGGGCCGCCTGCACATCGATGACGCGCTGATGGAAGAATTACAGCGCATCAAGGCCGAAATGGCGCCGGTCGAAACGCTGTTCGTCGCCGACGCCATGACCGGACAGGACGCGGTCAAGAGCGCGAAGGAGTTCCATGAACGCATCGCCGTGACCGGCGTCATCCTGACGAAGATGGACGGCGACGCGCGCGGAGGCGCCGCGCTTTCGATCAAGGAAGTCACAGGGCAGCCGATCAAATTCGTCGGCGTCGGCGAAAAATACGACGCCCTGGATCCTTTTTACCCCGAACGCATCGTCTCGCGCATTCTCGGAATGGGCGACGTCCTGTCGTTGATCGAAAAGGTCCAGGAGGAGGTCGACGAGCAGAAGGCCGTTGAATTGCAGGAGAAGATGGAGCGGAACGCCTTCACGCTCGAAGATTTCCGCGACCAGCTCCAGCAAATGAAGAAGCTCGGTTCGGTGTCGAACCTTCTGGAGATGCTGCCCGGCGACCTTTTCAAAGGCATGCCGAAGATGACGCCGGAAATGTCGGCGCAAATGGAGCAGGAACTCAAGCGCACCGAGGCGATCATCAACTCGATGACGCCCGGCGAGCGTGAGAACCATCTGATCATCAGCGCGTCGCGCCGCCGCCGCATCGCGATGGGCAGCGGAAATAAGGTCAAAGACGTCGATAAACTGCTCAAACAGTACGTCGAAATGAAAACCATGATGGCGCGCCTGATGGGCGGCGAAGGAATGTTCGGCGGTATCAAGGGAAAGGTCGTGCGCAAACTGACGGGCGTCGGCTCGCGCAAGAAGAAACAGAAGAAGAAGAAACGCAGGTGAGTGAGGAATTGGGAGTGGGGAATCGGAGTCGGGAGCCGGGAATCATATTTTTTTCTCCATTCCCCACTCCCGATTCCCCACTCCCGCTGACTCGACTTATAATTCCCCATGCCTGATTACATTTGGAGGTGAGTTACTTTGTTAGCAATCAGATTGACAAGACAAGGCGCCAAGAAGAAGCCGTTTTATCGTGTTGTCGTGGCCGAGAAGAGAGCCAAGCGCGACGGGCGCTTTGTCGAAATCGTCGGCCATTACAATCCATGCCGCGAGCCGGTGGAGTTGAAGCTCGATCACGATCGCATCAATTACTGGCTTAAATGCGGCGCGCAGCCGACCGACACGGTGCGGAACCTGATTCGCAAGAGCGAACAGCAGAAGGTTGTGGAGACGGCGCAATGAAAGAGCTCGTTGAGTTGATAGCCCAGACGCTGGTCGATCACCCGGAGAGGGTCAACGTCAAAGAGATCGAAGGGCATCAGGCGACTGTTCTCGAATTGCGCGTCGCCGAAGGTGACCTCGGGAAAGTTATCGGCAAACAGGGGCGCACCGCGCGCGCGATTCGCACGGTTCTCAACGCCTCTGGAACGAAGCTCAAAAAGCGCTTCGTGCTTGAAATCCTGGAATGAGCGACCGCGGGAAAAATGATCGCGCCGGCGTCGGCCCCGATGTCCATGAAAATGTCCATGAAGACGTCAGTGAAGATGATTTGATCAGCGTCGCGCGGATCGCCCGCCCGCAAGGACATCGCGGCGAAGTCATCGCCGATTTGCTGACCGATTTCCCCGAGCGCTTCGCCAGACTCGCCAGGGTTTATGTCAAGCGCGCCGACGGACGACTCCTTCTTCTCGACCTCGAAAACTCGCGCCCGCATAAAGGTCGCGTCGCGCTGAAATTCGCTGGCTGCGACTCCGTCTCCGGAGCCGAAGAACTGCGGGGCGCGCGCGTTATGGTCCCGCGCGATCAACTGGTCGAACTGCCCGAAGACACCTGGTTCGATTTTGATTTGGTCGGATGCCAGGCGGTTTCCGTTGAAGGCCAATATCTGGGCCGCGTCGAAGAGGTTCAGAATTACGGGGCCGCGCCCCTGCTGGTGGTTCGGGACGGCGCCCGCGAACTTCTGATCCCGCTCGTACTGAGTATTTGCGTCGAGATCTCGACCGAGCGGAAAAGGATCGTGGTCAATCCGCCTGAAGGATTGCTGGATTTGTGAAAGTCAGATGTCAGATGTCAGATGTCAG
>DASUFM010000781.1:0-4466 GCA_036274535.1 Blastocatellia bacterium | reverse complement strand
GCGAAACGCGCCAAATCCGCAGGCCAGGTTAAGCGGCGGAGGCTGATTAACCACAGATTTTCACGGATGTGACAGATTAATAATAACCAGTCCGAGCCATGATTAGGGAAAATGAAATGCATTGAAGATTTGTTTGGACTTCAGATTTCCGAAATCGGAATGCTACAATGCGCGATGTTAGGGTTTCTGCGATACAACAACGACACCAGGGTGATATTGAGATGAAAGACGAGAGGATCGGGGTCGGTTTGATCGGAACCGGCTTTGCGCGCAATACCCAAGCCCCAGCCTTCAGCGTATGTGAAGGCGCGGAACTGCTTGCGGTATGTAGCGGACAAATGGAAAATGCGCAGCGTGTAGCTGCCGAATTTAATATTAGACACGTTTGTGAGAATTACGAACAACTGCTTCAACTGGATGAGGTATCGCTGGTCGTGGTCTCCGCCCCGCCTTATTTGCACCATCCGATCGCCATGGCGGCGCTCGAAGCGGGCAAGCATGTAATTTGCGAAAAGCCTATGGCAATGAACGCCGCCGAAGCGTATGAGATGGTCGAGGCGGCCGAATCGCGCCCCGCGCAGCTTTCGATCATCGATCATGAGTTGAGATTCAATCCGACCTGGCGGCGGATGAAAGAGCTGGTTGACGACGGATTTCTGGGTGATCTCCACCACATTGACATCAGAATAGCTTCAGGATTTCGCCATTCCGCGCTGCGCCCGTGGAACTGGTGGTCTCAGAAGTCGGCCGGGGGAGGATTGCTCGGGGCATTGGGATCGCACGCGATTGACGCCGTGCGGTGGCTCTTCGGCGATATTGATTCGGTTTGCGGGATGGTCGAGACGGCGATTCCCGAACGCAAGGATCCTGTCAGCGGCGAAATGAGGCCGAACGAGACCGATGATTATTGCTCGTTTCAGATGAAATTGACTCCCCATGACAAGGGGCGGCGCGCGGGCGCGGCTTACGGCGTGGTGACGCTCTCCGCGCTGTTTACCAGCGGCGGCAAAAATCATGTCGGAGTGGTGGGCAGCAAGGGAACCCTGGTCCTGGACGGCGAAGAGACACTATCCGGCGCGCTCGGGTACAATCATTCATTCGAGGACCTGTCTTTGGGTGACCGCGCGCTCGAAATTTCAATCCTTCCGAACAACATCTGGGCGCGCTCCTTTTATCATCTGGCCCGCGAAACGGTCCAGGCTCTGCGCGAAGACCGCGCGGAGATCGCTCAGGCCGCGACCTTCACGGACGGCCTGCGCTGCCAGGAAGTCCTCGACGCCGTGCGCCGTTCGAGCGTTGAGCGGCGTTGGGTTGACGTTGGAGAGCGCTAGGCCAAAAATAGGCCTGGATGATATACTCGCCCCTTTGGTTTGGCATTTCCGCGATGGGGCCTGCGATAGGGTCGGCAATAGACGCATCAAATAACGCCGCGGGAATGCGCTATCCGAATCGCCTCGATTTCCGCTTCATTTAAAATTGGATCGCGAACCTGGAATTCGAGAAACAAATTGATCAATATCAATGTAATACCAATGCAAGGAGTAATTTAAGTATGGCAACAGTCAAACGCTACAGCATCTTTTGTCCGAAGTGCAATCAGAAATTTCCGGTCTTTGCTATGCTGCCTCACACCGTTGATGTGAACTTGTGGACGAAAGACAAGGCGGATAATCATGACTGCAAGGCTTATGCTGATCAGCTGGCCAAGGAACGCGCGCCGCGCCCGGTCAACCCACTCAAGGCTTCAAAGAAGGGCGCCTAAGCGTCTCATGTCGGCCGTGTCCGGGGATCAACATTAGCCCGGGAGTATAGATAAGATAGATAAGATAGATAAGATAGATAAGATTGAATCTATGGCGACGAAAATCACTGTAAACAACAACGGCTCGCTGCGGATCGAGGGCGATATCGAAATCTACGACGGCGCAGGTAACAAATACGACCTCGTTGGTCGCACGGTTATAGGTCTCTGCCGTTGCGGCCAGAGCAATAATAAACCATTCTGCGACGGATCGCATGCTCGCTGCGGGTTCGAGTCGCAGGTCGTGGCGACCGTTCTGCCGGCGCCGAAACCTAAACCGTAACAGGATTGAATCAACTATGACGAAACCAGCATCCACTTCAGGCGGCGGCTCAGGCGCCTCAGGCGCCTCAGGCATAGGCTCAGGCGCGGGGTTGCGCGACGTGGTCGCCGCGCCGAGCAGCATTTGTTACATTGACGGAGAGCAGGGCATTCTTTCTTACAGCGGGTATAACATCCACGATCTGGCCCGGCAGTCGACCTTCGAGGAGGTCATCTTTCTGCTCTGGAACGGACGCCTGCCGAAGCGCAGCGAGCTGGATGAATTGAACGCCCAGCTCGTCGCCAATCGCGCCCTCCCGGCGGAGATCGTGTCGATGTTGAAGTCATTCCCGAAGGGCGCTGTTCCAATGGATGCGCTGCGAACGGCCGTCTCGGCGCTCGCGTTTTATGACCCGGAGCGCAAAGACAATTCTCTGGAGGCCAACCGTCGCAGGGCTTTAGGGCTCACGGCGCGCGTCGCCACGCTGGTCGCGGCGATTGACCGCATCCGCAACGGCAAGGAGCCGCTGGCGTCCAGGCCGGAACTCTCGCATGCGGCGAATTTTCTATACATGCTCAACGGCAAAGAGCCGTTGGACGTCGAAGCCCGCGCGTTCGACATCGCGCTGATCCTGCACGCCGACCACGAGTTCAACGCATCGACCTTCGCCGCGCGTGTGACCGCCGGCACGCTCGCCGATATGTACGCCGCACTCACTTCCGCCGTCGGCGCTCTGTCAGGCCCGCTGCACGGCGGCGCAAACGAGCAGGTCATGAAGATGCTCCTCGAAATCGGCTCGCCCGAAAAAGTCGATAAATACGTCCACGACAAGCTCGAATCCGGCCAGAAGATCATGGGCATCGGTCACGCCGTCTATCGCACCGAAGACCCTCGCGCCACGCATCTGCGACGCATGTCCGAAGAGATCGGCAAACGCCAGGGCGACACCAAATGGTTCGACATGTCGCATCGCATCGAAGAGATAGTCGTCGAGGAAATGACCAGAAAACAGAAACCGATCAGGGCCAACGTGGATTTCTATTCCGCCTCGACCTACTACATGCTGGGTATCCCGGTCGATCTCTATACGCCCATCTTCGCCGTCAGCCGCATTGCCGGTTGGACCGCGCACGTCCTCGAACAACTTGGCAACAACAAACTGATACGGCCCAGGTCTGAATACACCGGCGAACTGGATTTGAAATATATACCGATTGATAATAGATAGAACCTATAGGACAGATAAGACAAATAGGACATATAAGACTCTTCCTATATGTCCTATTTGTCTTATCTGTCCTATTATGAAGGAGGTAAAAATATGCCAAATGTAGTGATTTACACCAAACCTGGCTGCCCATATTGCGCGAAAGCGATGGCCTGGCACAGGGAACATGGCATCACGTTCGAGGAGCGCAACGCGCAGGACAATATGAAATACCGCAAAGAGATGTTTGCATATTCCGACAACGATCCGACGGTGCCCGTCATCGTCGTCGACGGAGTTTACAAACAGAGCGGGTGGGAAGGCCGTGGTTGAACGGTCAGCGATTAGGTCAGCCGTGAGTTGACCATTGACGAAAGCGCAAAAGGCGGTTTGGGCTGGCGGGCTCGAGCCGCCTTTTCACATACTGCGAGAAGATATGCGAAAAACAACCCGACGCGACATCCTGCGAAGCGGTCTAGCCGCGACCTCTTTCGCTTTTATCGGTGAAGGGGATTCGGTTATGAGTTCTTCAGCTCAAAATGAACGCGGTTCGATCATTGACGTCGCCGGGATCAAAGTCGGCCATTTCACCGATTCGCGACGTCCGACCGGCTGCACGGTTATTCTTTGCGAAGACGGCGCTGTCGGTGGAGTCGATGTTCGCGGCGCGGCGCCAGGCACGCGCGAGACAGATCTGCTCAATCCTGTCAACACAGTACAGCAGGTCCACGCCGTCGTTCTGGCGGGAGGCAGCGCGTTCGGACTCGACACGGCGGCGGGAGTGATGCGCTACCTTGAAGAGCATGGGATCGGCTTCGACGCGCGGGTCGCGCGCGTGCCGATTGTCCCGGCGGCGATCCTCTTCGACCTCGGAGTCGGCGACCCGAAAATTCGGCCTGACGCCGAAGCGGGCTACAAAGCCTGTAAGGTCGCGACTACAGCCGCGCCCGCCGAAGGCAACGTTGGAGCGGGCGCCGGCGCGACCGTGGGCAAACTCTTCGGGATGGATCGCGCCATGAAGGGCGGAATCGGCGCGGCCTCGATCAAGCTAAACGACGGAAAATCAAGTCTGACCGTGGGCGCGATTGTCGCCGTCAACGCCGTCGGCGATGTGAGCGATCCTGCCACGGGCAAGATCATTGCCGGCGCGCGCGCGAAAGACGGCAAAGCTTTGCTGGGAACAATGAACGCGATCC
>DASUFM010000780.1:0-6806 GCA_036274535.1 Blastocatellia bacterium | reverse complement strand
GTTTTACGAGCACAAGGAGAAAAGATTATGCATCGGAAAATAATAACCAGTGTAGTTGTTCTTTTTGCGCTTTTGGCCATGCCGTTCGCCGGCGGCGCAGGTAACGCCGCGCTAAATACCGGCAATAGCAATCCGGCGGCGCCCGGGTTTGCTCAAATGGATGAGATCGAAACTTCGGATGATCGGTTGGCCGCCGTCGCCAGGGAAGTTCCAGGTTTCGGCGGGATGTTCTACGATCAGGACGGAACCTTGCAAGTCTATTTGTCGGGACAAAAAGGACCGGCGCCTGCGGCGTTGATAGCTTCCCTGGATGATGTAATAACCAGAGAGGTTGGAAAAGGCGAACGCTTATCCGGCAGAGGCATTGAGATCATTGACGGCCAGTATGGTTTCCTTGATCTCTATGACTGGCAGCGGCAAATGTCGCCCACCGTGCTTGCTATTCCTGGAGTTGTTTTCACCGACATTGATGAAAAGACGAATCGGCTTCGGATCGGAGTTACGGACTCGTCAGGCCTTACGGATGAAGTGGAAAAATATCTCTCCGGACTGAGTGTCCCGCGCGAAGCGGTGCTGATCAGTGAAACCAAACCGGTGCTTCCCGAACTCCGGAATGTCCGCCGGCCGTTGCGGGGCGGTTTGCAAATCAACTTCGGCAATTTCCTATGCACGCTCGGTTTTGTCGCCGTCCGCCAGGGCGTCACCGGCTTTGTGACCAACTCGCACTGTACCACTACGCAGGGAGGAAACCAGAGCACCGTCTACCACCAGCCAATCGCCTCCGGAACCACCAACCGCGTCGGCCAGGAGATCGCCGACCCAACCTATTTCACCGGCGGTTCGTGTCCGTCCGGCAGACAGTGCCGATTCAGTGACAGCTCGTTTGCGCGGGTTCCTCATCCGAGCGGACCGTCAGTCGCTACCGCCCTGGGCACTATCGCGCGCCCGGCAGTCGGCTCATTTAACTGGAACGGAACGGATATTTTCCAGATTACCGGTGAATCGGCCCCGGTGGTAGGACAAGCCGTGACCAAAGTCGGCCGCACCACAGGCAGGACCGCCGGCACGATTCAGCAGACCTGCGCCAACTTTAACGTGTCGGGCTCAACCATCACTCAACTTTGCCAGAGCAGAGCGTCATATTCGAGCTCCGGCGGAGATAGCGGTTCCCCAGTCTTTCGAATTACGACATTACCGAATGTTATACTTGTCGGCATCCACTGGGGGAGTGGAGGAGTGTTTAGCCCAATCACCGGTATTCAGATGTCCGGCGAGTTGGGAGCAATAAACACCTGCGCTGGAGGCGGCTGCTGATCAAATCGGAGCGTCAGCCCCTTTCGGAATTCCGGGGCTGACGCTCCGAAAACTGAGATCGAAAAATGACGGCAATTGATTTCGTCCTGACCACGGACAAAGGCAAACAGATCTGGCGATGGCTTAAGGGGCAAACGGTTCAGGACATCTTGGAAATGTTGCGCCCGGAACGCTATTTCTTCGTTCAGGCGGCTGTTTTCGTTTTTGCGCTGGCTATGTTGAACGGCGCCGCTCTGGCGCAGCGCGCCGTCGCTCGTCAGGCTCAGAAAAACGCCGAGCAGTTTTTCGCGCAGGGCGTCGCGATGTTGCGGAAAGGAGATCCGGTTCGCGCCGCGGCGTCATTACGTTCAGCGCTGAAACTGAAGCCGGATTACGCCGCGGCGCACAACGCGCTCGGACTTGCGCTCGGACAACAGGGGCAGATGGACGCCGCGATCGATTCGTTTCGCGAGTCGGTCAGGTTGCGCCCGGATTTCGCCGAAGCTCACGCGAATCTCGGTCTGGCCCTGCAGCAGAAAGGCGAACAGGACGCGGCCATCGCCGAACTTCGCGCGGCGGTCGATTACCGACCCGATTCAGCGGCGTTCCACAGCGCTTTCGGCTATGCGCTCGGCCAGAAAGGGCTTCTCGACGCGTCTGTCGCCGAATTCGAGTATGCGGTGAAGCTCGATCCGGGTTTTCAGGAAGCGCAATTTCGCCTGGGGGTAATCCGATGGCTGCGACAGCAATACGACGATGCGATCGCGCCGCTTCGCGCGGCGATAAAGCTCAAACCGGACCACGTAGAATCGCATTACTACCTCGGCCTGTCGCTGCAGAAGACGGGGCAATTGCGCGAGGCGATTGACGAATTGGAGAAGGCCGCAAAGCTGAATCCGAAGCTCGCGGAGGTTCAGGCCTCGCTGGGCAATGCGCTGCTGGCTGACGAGGATTTCGACAGGGCGACTGAAGCCTTGCGCGCCGCGATCAAACTCAATCCGAATTTCTTTCAGGCGCGCAACGATCTGGCGCTGACCTTGATCCAGAAGCGCGAAGCCGACGCCGCAATCGCCGAACTCGGCGCGATTCTCAAACTCGACCCTGATAACAGGATCGCGCTCCATAACTACGGCCTCGCCCTGATGCAGAAAGCCGATTACGCCGCGGCCATAGAGAACTATCGGAAGTTGATCGCGATCGATCCGAACGACGCCGAAGCGCATTACAATCTCGGCCTGGCGCTAAAATATAAAGATGATTTCGCCGCCGCCGCCGAAGCGCTCAAACGCAGCATCGCGTTGCGACCGGCGTTGCAGGAGGCGTATTACACGCTCGGGGTAATCTACTGGCAGCAGGGAAAGCTGGACGAGGCCGTGAAGACGTTTCGACAGGCGATCACGGTCAATCCGAATTTCTCGGAAGCGCATTACACCCTCGGAACCGTCCTGCAGCAGAAAGGCGAGACCGACGCCGCGATCGCCGAGTTCCGCGAGGCCATCAAACTGGCGCCCAAGAACCCCGAAATCCGCAACACTCTCGGCAACGCGCTCCGCTCGAAAGGCGATATCGCCGCCGCGCGGGTCGAATTCGCTGAAGGGGCGCGGCTGCAGAAGCTGAAATCGAACAATCAGGCCGCGACCTTCGCTACGAACACCGGAATCCAAAAAATGAAAGACGGCGACGTCGATGGCGCGATCCAGATGTTCGAAAAAGCGATAGGCCTCGATCCTGAATACGCCCCCGCCCATTATCAAATGGGACTGGCGTTGAGAAAAAAAGGCAAACAGGCCGAAGCGCAACAGGCTTTCAACCTGGCGAAGCGGCTTGACCCGAGGATCAGGACACCCAAATGAAAATCCAAATCAAACCAATCAGAACCGCGCAACCCACCGCAAAGGACGCGGAGGTCCGCCGCAGGAAAGATCAATATACGTTTTCCCTCTGCGAACCCCTGCGTCCTTTGCGGCGCGAATTTGCTATACGCGTTCCGCAATGTGAAATATCAGATTGCATTCGACTCTTCGCCGCATACTTCAAATCGATGTAACAACAAGTCCGTCGTTCCGTATTGTGGAATGAAGCGCGCGGATGAATTTTCAACTTGTTCCGGTCATACCTAATCATTACCTTAGCCTGGTATCAATGCCTACAAAGTCCTGAAAAGTTAAATTGATCGCTTGCGCGCGGCGGGCAGGTCTCTTCAGCGCGTGTTTTAAAAGCTCTTTTCCGAATCGCGTAAACCGGACAGCGGTCCGCTCAAGGACGCGTGTCCTCTCTATTCCATCATCTCCAATCGAAGCCCGCCGCCCAAAGCGCCGCCCAAAGCTCTGCGAGGCTGAGGTTGGAGCCTTCTTCGAGGGGAGAAAATGAAACATAGAAAGATTGCATCCATCCTGAGCATGTTGTTCTTTTGCGTGGTGGCCTCTTATCTGGGGTCTGCGGCCCGTATGCGGCAATCGTCTCCCGGTCCTTCACAAATGGAGAATCTGGGTCGCGGCGTCGTGGCCGTCCGTTCGGCGACGTCGTCGATTTTCGTAAGCTGGCGCGTGTTGGGGACCGATCCGCCGAACGTCGGCTTCAATCTCTACCGCTCGACCGGCGGAGGATCGCCAATACTTCTCAACGCCTCGCCCATCACCGGCGGGACCAATTTCGTTGACAACACGGCGGACCCCGCTCAAACCAACTCTTATTTCGTGCGTCCGATCATCTCCGGTTCCGAACAATCGCCGAGCGCGTCTTTCACTTTGGCCGCCAACGCGCCTGTCCGGCAATACCTGCGCGTTCCCCTGCAGGTTCCGCCTTCGGGCACGACGCCTTCGGGCGAGAATTACACATACAGCCCGAATGACTGCAGCGTCGGAGATCTGGACGGCGACGGCGAATATGAGATCGTCGTTAAATGGGACCCATCGAACTCGAAAGACAATTCGCAATCCGGATATACGGGTAATGTCTATCTGGACGCTTACAAGCTCAATGGGACGAGGCTGTGGCGCATAAACCTCGGCCGTAACATTCGCGCGGGAGCTCACTACACGCAGTTTCAGGTTTATGACCTGAACGGAGACGGCAGGGCCGAGGTCGCCTGCAAGACCGCGGACGGAACCGTTGACGGCGTAGGAACGGTAATCGGAAGCTCCAGCGCCGATCATCGCAATAGCTCCGGCTACGTTCTCGCCGGGCCTGAGTTTCTGACCATCTTCAATGGACAGACCGGCGCTGCTCTGGCTACCGCGAATTACGTCGTCCCCCGCGGCACGGTGAGCAGTTGGGGCGACAATTACGGCAATCGCGTGGATCGTTTTCTGGCGGGCGTCGCTTATCTCGACGGCCAGCGGCCCAGCCTCATTATGTGCCGAGGTTATTACACTCGCACGGTGATCGCGGCATGGAACTGGCGCAACGGTTCGCTCACCAACATCTGGACCTTCGATACGGGGCACACCGGGACTTCGAATCCTTACGCCGCATGGCGCGGCCAGGGCAATCACAACCTGAGCGTCGGTGACGTGGACGGCGATGGAAAAGACGAAATTATGTACGGCGCTTGCGCCGTTGATGACAATGGGGCCGGGCTTTTCTCGACGGGGTGGGGCCACGGCGACGCGATTCACATGACCGACATGGACCCGGACCGTCCTGGACTCGAAGTGTTTCAGCCGCACGAATCCCCAACCTCTTATGGCCCCAACGCCGCCGAGTTCCGTGATGCGCGCACGGGGGGATTGATCTGGGGCGTGCAGGGATCGGGAGACATCGGCCGCGGCCTGGCGCTCGACGTCGATCCGCGCTACCGCGGCTACGAGATGTGGGCTTCAGGTCCAACCGGGGGCATGTACACCGCGCAGCAATCAACGCCCAATTCCAGCCTGGGGCCGCGCGGCGCGCAGATTTCGTCGTCCAAGCCTTCGATAAATTTCGGGGTGTGGTGGGACGGCGATCTGCTGCGTGAGTTGCTCGACGGAACCACGATCAGCAAGTGGAACTGGACTCAGGGAAACACGACGACGCTGCTGTCGGATTCCGGAATCGCTTCCAACAACGGCACGAAGGCCACGCCGAACCTGAGCGCCGACATTCTCGGCGACTGGCGCGAGGAAGTGATCTGGCGCGAATCAGGAAACGCCGCGCTGCGCATCTACATCACCACCGCCACGACTTCATCGCGTATCTACACGCTGATGCACGACCGGCAGTATCGCGAAGCCATCGCCTGGCAGAATACCGGCTACAACCAGCCGCCGCATCCGAGTTTCTTTTTGGGGGACGGCATGGGCGCGCCGCCGACCCCGAACATCGTATTGGTCGGCGGCGGGGCCCCGACGCCAACGCCGACACCGACGCCGCCTCCAGGGTCTACCACGTACCAGGCGGAATTGGCGCAATTCGGCGGCGGCTCTGTTACGGAAACCACCAACGGCGGATTCAACGGGACGGCCTACATCAACTTCTCGTCGAATGGAGGCTTCCTGCAGTTCAATAATGTTAACGGGGGCTCGGGCGGCGCCACGACCTTGCGTATACGCTATGCGCTGGGCGTATCCGGTTCGCGCACCGGCCAGTTGACCATCAACGGGGCGTCACAGAACATCACCTTTAACTCGACAGGATCGTGGACGACCTGGGCCGTGATGACAGTGAACGTGAATCTGAATTCCGGCAGCGGGAACACGATCAGATTTCAATCTACCGGCCAGGATCTGGCCAACATAGATCAAATTCAGGTCCCGTAGGGACGTAGGATCGAGGATCGAGGATAGAAGATGGAGGATTGAGGATCGCTATCTTCGACCCTCGATCTTCGATCTTCGATCCTCCATCTTCTATCCTCTGTCCTTCCGTCCTTTTGTGGTAACTTAAGCCGTGTTCCGTCGTATTTGCTTGCGATAATTCCAACCCAGTCTCTTAAGGAGCATCGGCATTTTATGAACTTTCGCTTGAAGCCGGCGATTGCGGCGGTTTTACTCGTTCTGGCTGTTAATGTCTTCGCCCAGGAGCGCGAGGTCCGCTCGCCGGAAGATCCGGCGCAGCGCATTCGCGCGCTGGAAGAGCGGCTGAACTTCCTGGAGCAGACGGTCAGAAAAGATGTCGACGACCTGATGTGGTTCCAGCGCATGGGAGACATCGCCGTGGTGGACAAGGTCAGCTACACCGGTCCGCCGCCTCGCGTGATCCCGAATCCGACTGGACAGGGCGCGGGCAATCCGGTGATCATTCGCGCCTACACCTTTCTGCCTAAGGGTGAGCTGCAGGCCGCCAAATTGCCGCTGATCGTCTTCGTGCATGGCGGCGTGCATGGTGATTTCAGCAGCGGCTCGCTGCACATCGTCCGCGAGCTTATAGCGCAGGGCTACGCCGTAATCGCGCCTGATTATCGCGGCAGTAGCGGCTACGGCCGAGGCTTCTGGCAACTGATAGATTACGGTGGACTGGAGAATGACGACGTGCTGGCCGGAAAGAGGTGGATGATCGAGAATCACCCGAACATCGATCCGCTGCGCGTCGGCATC
>DASUFM010000779.1:0-4222 GCA_036274535.1 Blastocatellia bacterium | reverse complement strand
TATGCGAGAAGGCTCCAATAAAAACAGGATCCTCGAACTCAATAAATCCGCAATCCGCAATCCGCAATTCTTGTCTGCTGTGGGACTCGCGTATCCCTACGCACGAGCGGTGGTAGGTATATTCAGGCTGAGCCAAATTGTCGTAGAGCTAAAATACGCGCGTAGGGATACGCGAATCCCCGGCAGCGATACGTACAAATAAAAAGACTGCCCGGATTAGCCGCCTCCCCCAAGGCTTAACAATCCGGACAGTCCAGATCCCCGACACGTTGCGAGGTCTGCTCCCCAACAAACCTCGGCAGATGTCCCTGCTTCATCGTCGTGCGGGATGAGAATTCAGTAACTTCTCACGCCATTGAATTTTGCAATCGGCGCGCCAGAGATTCGCGATTAGCGCAAAATTCTCATAAACCTATGAGTTCATTGTTTTAATTAACTTTGTTCGGAATAATTGTCCTTTTACAAGCCCCTTTGAAGCTGTACGACAGATTGAGCTTCGAACATAATGAGAACGTTCGCTTGTATCAATGAGCTACAAGGTGTACGCTGGATAGTACACCAAACGATCAGAAACCGAATACAGTGACAATATGAGGGGTAAGTGCGACAAACCGATCGTGCACATATTCAAGTATAAAGCCGAAGATAAACCAGAGGGGGAGATAATCCCAGCTTATCAACCCCTGCAGGTGATGGTGACAATCCGTGTAATCCCACGGGCAGACGCCGACGCTTCGCTTTAGGGCCCATCCGGTGGCGTATTCGACCACCCATATGCCCGCGACATAGATCATGCCGCGCGCCATCCAGGGCAGATGACGCACAGCTTCATGCAGCGGCTCGAACAGGAAGACGGCCATGCCGTAGATTGGGAAACTCCATAGATATGACTGGCCCTTTAACCGCCAGTCCCATTTTCCTCTCAGTACGGTCTGTTCAGTCGCCGACCAGAAGACTTCTACGCACCATCCCAAAAATCCGTAAAGAAGAAAACGTGTCAACATTACATCGCGTATCTAATCGCCCGATTTCCCCTTTTGTCAGCGCCTTTTCGTACCTTGTATTAAATATATAATTTTGTTCGACCGGCGCGACGATTGCTGAACGAGTCCTATAGGGCCTATAGATCCTATAGGGCCTGTAGGACTTATTTCGGAGAGCATAATGTCATCGCGAATCCCCGTGGCGACTTATCGCCTGCAATTCAACCATCTGTTCACCTTGAAACAAGCCTCGGCGGTCCTGGACTATTTACGCAGCCTGGGGATCAGCGATTGTTACGCCTCGCCACTGTTTATGGCGCGGCCTGGAAGTTTGCATGGTTATGATGTGATCGATCCCACGAAGCTCAACCCGGAACTGGGGACGCGTGAAGATTTCAATGAATTATCGGCGCAGTTGAAAAGGCGCGGAATGGGATTGGTTATAGATGTCGTTCCGAATCACATGTGTATCGCCGGTTCGGGCAATCAGTGGTGGAATGACGTTCTGGAAAACGGCCCGGGTTCGCGATACGCTTCCTTTTTCGACATCGATTGGCGCCCGCCGAAACAGACTCTCGAGAACAAAACGCTGCTGCCCATACTCGGCGACCAGTACGGCCGGGCGCTCGAGAACCAGGAGATCCAACTCGTTTATCAGCGTGGCGCGTTTTACGTGAACTACTACGAAACCAGGCTGCCGATCGCCTCGCGGACATCGATCATCATTCTCAACGCCGCCCTGGACAAGCTGAAAGGCACGCTCGACGAAACCCACCCACACCGGCTCGAATTCGAAAGCATCATCACGGCCCTGTCGTATTTGCCGCCGCGCACCGAGACTGACCCCGAAAAGCGCCGTGAGCGGTTGCGCGAGAAGGGGGTCGCCAAACGCCGCCTCGCGGCGCTCGTCGCCGAGAGCCGCGAGGCGAGCGCCGCGCTCAAAAAAACCGTCAAGGAATTCAACGGCGTCCGCGGAGACGCGCGCAGCTTCGACAGCCTGGAAGAACTGCTCGCCGAACAGGCTTATCTGTTGTGTTTCTGGCGCGTGGCGGCCGACGAGATCAATTACCGCCGCTTCTTCGACATTAACGAATTGGCCGCCATCCGCGTCGAAGAGCCTGAAGTCTTCGCCGCGGTTCACGAATTAGTCTTCCGATTGATAAAGGAAGGCCACGTCACCGGCTTGCGCATTGACCATATTGACGGGCTTTACGATCCGGAACAGTATCTGCGACATTTACAGGCGGGTTGCCGCAAAGCCCTGCGCCGTTCGATTGCGGATTGGGGATTGCGGATTGCGGATTCTCGTGTCGAGGATCGCGGATTGAAAGACGGTTCACAACCTCACAATCCGCAATCCGCAATCCACTATCCCCTATCCGCAATCGAGCGCCCTTTCTATGTGGCCGTCGAAAAGATTCTGGGGCCTGACGAGCGACTTCGGGAAAGTTGGGCCGCGCATGGAACGACCGGGTACGGCTTCCTGAACCTGCTCAACGGCCTTTTCGTCGATTCGCTGCACGCCGAGGCCTTCCGCAAACTCTACCGGAGGCTGGCCGGTCTCGAGAACGACTTCGTCGACGTCGCGTATGAAAGCAAAAAGCTGATCCTGCAGACGGCGATGTCGAGTGAATTGCACATGCTGGCGCGGAGGCTCGACCGGATTTCGGAACAGGGGCGTTACACTCGAGACTTCACGCTCAACAGTCTGCAGCATGCGCTGGCCGAGGTGATCGCCTGCTTCCCGGTCTACCGCAGCTACATTCGCCCCGATGATGAAGAGGTCGGCGAGGAGGATCGCCGCTATATCGCCAGGGCCATACGCAACGCCAAACGCCGCAACCCGGCGGTCAGCGCGTCAATTTTCGACTTCATCGAATCCATCCTGCTGCTCCGTGATTCGGAGGGGACTGAAAGGCCCGAAATGATCGACGGCGACGGGCGTCGCGAACGGCGCGAGTTCGTCATGCGGTTCCAACAATTGACCGGGCCCGTGGCGGCGAAGGGCATAGAGGACACGGCCTTTTATCGCTTCTATCCGCTGGCTTCGTTATGCGAGGTCGGCGGCGAACCCTGGCGGTTCGGCGTCTCGCCCGCGACATTCCACCGGCGCAACCGTGAACGCCTGGCGCTCTGGCCGCATGCCATGATCGCGAGCTCGACCCACGACACCAAGCGCAGCGAGGACGCCCGCGCGCGCATCAACGCGCTCTCGGAAATCCCCGCCCGCTGGTACCGCGCCGTGCGCCGGTGGCAGAACATGAACCGCGGGATGAAGACGACTATCGAAGACAGGGCGGCGCCGGACGCTAACGAAGAGTATTTACTCTACCAGACCCTCCTCGGCGCGTGGCCCCTCTCCGATTGCGGATTGCGGCCATTGCTTATGGATGATTGCGGATTGAAGAAGGCGGAGAATCGGGAGACAAACAAAGAGGAGAATTCGGGATCAGCCCGGCCCGGCGGAGGCGCGGATGAAATAAATCCGCAATCATCCATAAGCAATGGCCGCAATCCGCAATCGTTCGTCCAGAGGGTTCAGGAGTATATGATCAAGGCGCTCAGAGAGGCCAAGATTCATTCGAGCTGGCTCAATCCCGACGAAGAGTATGAACAGGCCGCCCGCGATTTCATTTCGAAGATTTTGTCCCCCGACGGTCCGTTCGTGAAAGACTTCGTCGAATTCCAGTCCCCGATCGCGCGCGCCGGAATGTTCAACTCGCTCTCGCAGACCCTGCTGAAGATCACCGCTCCCGGCGTCCCCGATTTTTACCAGGGGACAGAGCTCTGGGATTTCAGCATGGTCGACCCTGACAACCGCCGGCCCGTCGATTATGAACATCGAAAACGACTGCTCGATTCATTGCGAATCAAAGAGGCCGGCGACCGGGCGTCTCTGGCCGATGATTTGCTGCGCTCGTCCACGGATGGACGGATCAAGATGTTCGTTACGGCCGGCGCGCTAAACTACCGCCAGAACAATCGCGATCTTTTCGAGCGCGGCGAATATCTGCCGCTGCAATCGGAGGGCGAGCGCGAACGCCACCTCGTCAGTTTCGCGCGCAGGATCGGCGACAGGACGGCGATAGTAATCGCCACGCGTTTTTTCCTCAGGTTGACTCCGGGAGAGCCGGTCGGACGCGAGGCCTGGGGCGATACCGCGATTCTGATGGACAATGAATTCGCCGGCTGTTACCGCGACGTTTTTACCGGCAGGAGCGTCCGCGCGCGAAAGCGGT
>DASUFM010000778.1:0-2896 GCA_036274535.1 Blastocatellia bacterium | reverse complement strand
CGAGTTGTTTACTCGCGCTGCTTCCGTCAAAAGCGCGAGTAAACAACTCGCGCCACACAGCAGCAGTTCTTCATTCTTTGGTGATCGTCTCGTCCATATTCAGCAGCACGCGCGCGACTATCGTCCACGGCGCGACTTTATGCAGGTCGACGCCTTCTGGAATTTTGTTCGGGTCCGTCGTCGTCACGTAGACGGCGGCGGATGTATTCCCATCAAAATGCTTCTTCTGATCTTCGAGCAGTTCCAATAGTTTTTGAGTCTCGAATTGATCCGGCTCGCGGCTCACACAGAGTCTGAACGCATAGATCATCCTGGAGCGGTCATCAGGGCCGCCATTTTTCCAGACCCGCAGGGCCATCGCCTGCGCGGCTTCGACAAAGATCGTGTCGTTCAACGTCGTCAGCGCCTGCAACGGCGTATTCGATCTGACTCTGCGGGTACAGGAGAAATCGCCGTTCGGCGCGTCGAAGGCCAGCATCGAAGGATAAGGCACGGTGCGCTTCCAGAACGTGTACATGCCGCGGCGGTAGCGATCCTCTCCCGTAGCGTTGTCCCATTTGAAGCCGCCATAAGCCAGGTCCATCACGCCGGGCGGCAGCGGAGGAAAGACGCTGGGCCCGCCGATCTTTTTGCTGAGCAGGCCGCTCGCCGTCAGAGCCACGTCGCGGACGATCTCGGATTCGACGCGGATTCGCGGCGCTCGCGCCAGCCAGCGATTGTACGGATCGACATCCAACAGCTTTGGCGTAACTTTTGATGATTGTCTGTAAACGGCGGAATTCAGGATCAATCGGTGAATGTGTTTTACGCTCCAGCCGCTTTCGATGAACTCGACCGCCAGCCAATCCAGCAATTCGGGATGAGACGGGCGCTCGCATCGCGAGCCGAAGTCTTCAGGCGTCGTCACCAGGCCCTGCCCGAAATACTGTTGCCAGATGCGATTGACGATGACGCGCGCGGTCAATGGGTTGTTTTTGTCCACTATCCATTTCGCCAGGCCGAGCCGGTTTGGCGGAGCGTCTTTCGGCAAAGGATGAAGCGCGGCGGGAACGCCGGGGCTGACCGCGTCGCCGGGTCGCTTCCAATCGCCGCGTTTGAAAATATGCGTCTCGCGCGGGATTTCGCGGGCGCTGAGAGCCAGCGTGGTCGGGCCGTATGGCCACTCCTTCATCAGCTCATCGATTTTTTTGTTGGCGTCGGCGAAAGCCGGGTCAGTCGTGCGGTAGAAGCTGAATACTTCGCGCCGCTGCTCTTTCGAGCGCTTGCCTTCGGGAATCGAAAGAATCGCGCGCACTGAAGCCGGCAGCGGATCGAGTTTCGGGTTCGGCGCGTCAGTGACCGATATCCTGAAACGCCCTATGTTCGGCTGCCGCTGCTCGGTGTCTATCTTGTCGTCTTTCTTCTGCGAGAGTTGGAAAGTCAGCGCGAGGCCGTTATCAGAGTCGATGCTTTTCTGCGTTTCGAAGACGAACTGGCGGCTCTGGTTTCGCCTGACCGGCCCGGCGTCGCTGGCCCAATGAGTTTTAGGGTTCCCGTCAATCACGTTCTTCGCCGGCGAATCCGGCAATGCAAAATCGGCCGCCGCGCTCGAAAGAGAGACTTTCTCGATAGCCTCAGGTTTATCAATCGGGGCCGCTTCGACCGAAAATTCGCTGAAGTAGAAACTGCCGTCCGGCGCGCGTCCGGGGCCGCCCCGCGGCAGATTCGGATCGGTCAGGAATTCGACCCGCACGCCGGTGATCTTTTTCAGGTTCGTTTTCGCCCTGACGATGTAATTGTTGGTCGTCGCGTTGTCGCCTTTGGCGATGAACGAGCCGTCTTCGAGCCGGTCGAATTTCACGCCGAAAGCGGCGAAGATGTCGCCGTCCTTGATCGGAGTCCAGGTTGTGTCGTAGTTGCGGACGCCGTCTTCCCATGCCGCCATGCGCTTAGTCAGATCGGCGTCCCCTGCTATCAGGCCGTCTTCGATCCCGGCGATCTTCGACAGAATTTCCACGCGCTTATCCACGATCTGTTTATCGGGGACTTCCATGGCCGGTTCGTCGTCGTTGTTCAGAAACGCGTAGAAGCGGTAATACTCCTGCTGCGAGATCGGATCGAATTTGTGGTTGTGGCATTGGGCGCAACTGATCGTCAGGCCCAGAAAGGCCTTGCCGACCGCGTCGACACGATCGATTATGCCTTCGACGCGGAATTGTTCAGGATCGACGCCGCCCTCCTGATTAAGCATGGAGTTGCGCAGGAAGCCCGTGGCTATTCTGGCATCGATCGCCGGCCGCGGCAGCAGATCGCCCGCCAGTTGTTCGATCGTGAATTGATCGAACGGCATGTCCTTGTTGAAGGCGTTGATCACCCAGTCGCGGTAGGGCCAGATCGAGCGCGCGCGGTCTTTTTCGAAACCGTTGGTGTCGGCGTAGCGCGCGGCGTCGAGCCACCACCGGCCCCATCGCTCGCCGTAATGCGGATTATCGAGCAGGCGATCGACCAGTTTGCCGTAAGCCTCAGGGCTGCTGTCGGCCTTGAATTGATCGACATCTTCGATCGCCGGCGGCAGTCCGGTCAGATCCAGACTCAGACGGCGAATCAGCGTGACCTTGTCCGCTTCGGGCGAGGGCGCGAGTCCCTGTTTTTCCAATTGAGCGAGAATGAAGTTATCAATCGGCGTGCGGACCCAGGCCCCGTTTTTCACCAGGGGAAGCTTCGCGCGCCTGGGCGCCACAAACGCCCAATGTTGCGGGACTGTCGATTGCGGATTGCGGATTGCGGATTGCGGATTTTGGGGCCAGACAGCGCCTTCGTTAATCCATCTGCGAATCAGTTCGATTTGCGCCGGCTTTAGCGGGTCGCCGCCCATCGGCATTCGCGCCTCATCGCCCTCGCCCAGAATGCGTTTCAT
>DASUFM010000777.1:0-5205 GCA_036274535.1 Blastocatellia bacterium | reverse complement strand
CGAGCATCTCGCGCAGAGATCCGGAACGCTCACCCACGCCGATCATGTCTATCGCCAGTTCAGGCGCCCATCCCGCCGCGGCGAGGCTCTCGGTGAAAGGTTTTCCTTCGCGAATTTTAGAGAGCGCAGGCTCGGTCGAGCGCAGTAGTTCGCGGTTGGCGATCGATTGGAGCGCGATCTGGAACGATTCGATGAGTGTGAGACCGCCTCTGAGCAGCGTCCCCAGGCTGCGGGTGAACTGGGCCGTGGTCATTTGTTTGATCAGTTCGCCGACAACGGGGATCTTCAAAGCCCAGCGGTCCATAGTCCGCCGCCCATTCTCAGTTCGCCTCCACGAATAGACCGAGGCGCCGGTTATCAGGAGAACCGGCAGAAGCCAGTAGATATTCGATCTGACGGCCGTCGAAACGCCGACCACGAAAGTCGTGATCGCCGGCAGCTCTCCTCCGAGGTTGTCATAGAGCAAAGAGAACTGCGGGATGACGAAAGTCGTCAAAAGGCCGATCAGGGCGAAGGCCGAACAAAGCAGCATGACCGGATAGGTGAGCGCGCTGCGAATCTTCCGCCGCAATTGGGCGATGGACTTGGTGTATTCGACATAGCGGCGAAGCACGTCGTCCAGATTGCCGGACCGCTCGCCGGCCAGAATCGAGGCCGTGTATATCTTGGGGAACGTATCGCCCTGCGCGGCCAGGGCTTCGGAGAGCGCGCTGCCCGACGTGATGCGCGCCTCGACGTCCGAGAGCGCCAGCCGCAGTTTCGGATTGGGCGAACGCTGTCGGAGCATTTGAATTGATTGCAACACGGGCAACCCGGCGTGAATTAAGGCGGCCAACTGCTGGTTGAAGAGCAGAAAATCATCGAGCTTAATCTTGATCGACCGTTCGCCCGCGCCGCGCACGCGCACCCCGTTTATCATGCCGGAGGTTTGAACGGAAAATATCCGGTAACCTTCCTGCGCGAGACGCTGGCGCAATTCCTGCTCCGACAGGCCTTCGACCGTCCTGGTGACGATCTCGCCTCCGGGCGTTCCGAGTTTGCAAATGTACTCTGCCATTTCGAAAGCCGCTTTCGCTTAGATTCGCTCAGGTCGACATAATCTTCAGAACCGAGCGCGGGACTAAATACATATACTTGACGCCGGCCTGAATTGGATCGACTTAAATCAAAATCAAATTGGGGCGATCACAAATCGGTGTAAACCGGATTGAGGATTCCGTGTGGCGAAGCGCTCGCCTGTATGAACTTGCAAAGAATTAGAACACGCACCTTCCACGCCCTAAACCGCCGGAGGTTTCATAATAATTTCGATTTATGTGTAGTTGAGCCGTTATCAGTAACGCTGAGAGCGAAACGATCCAAAATGACCCCAGAGGGGGGAAAGGGAGCGGGCGAAGCGCCTACAGGGTTCGCGGTCAACTCGGGCGGATTGTAGTCGGCATCGCATGGCGAGTCAACCGCTGCGATGTTGTATAATTCGTCCGTACCCGACGGTTAAAATTGCAGTGGTGTTTTATTTATGCGTTTCCCTTATTTGACTCGGTCGCTCTCCTCCTTCTCCCTTTTAGTAGCTACTATCCTTCTGGCGGCGTTCCATTGCGAGGTCCATTCAGAGAGTATGGCGCAAACGCCGTTGATTCGCGTCATCACGCTCGATGAATCGAATCGGCCGGCGGGGGCCGTGCGGTTGGAAATCAGGCAGGCGGGGGTGGTTGTGAGCAGCGCCGTGACGAACGAGAAAGGCGAGGCTGAGTTACCGCTTCCGGGGCCGGGCAATTATGAAATCGCCGCGGCCAAAGACGAGTTTGAAACCTTGACGCAATCCGACCTGACGGTCACGCCTGGGACGCCGCTCGAAGTCCGCTTCGTCATGATTCCCAGGATCAAGATCGGGGAAAAAATCGACGTGACGGCCAGTTCGGCCTCCCCAACGCCCCTGGAACAAGGAGCCTCCACTTCGATCGATCTGCAGCGCCAGCAGGTGAAGGATTCGGCCGTGCGCGCGACCAACGTGGCGGACGCGCTGCCGCTCGTGCCCGGGGTTATCCGCACCGATCAGGGCCAGCTCAAAATCTCCGGCGCGAGTGAAAACCGCAGCGCGATGCTCGTCAACTCCGCCGACGTGACCGACCCGGCGACGGGCCAGTTCGGGATGACCGTGCCGGTGGACGTAGTCAACACGATCAGCGTCTTCAAAACGCCCTACCTGGCCCAGTACGGGCGATTCACGGCGGGAGTGGTCTCGGTCGAAACCCGGCGCGGCGGAGACAAATGGAATTTCGAATTGAACGACCCCTTCCCGGAGATGCGCTATCTGAACGGCGGCCTGCGCGGCTTGCGCACATTCACGCCGCGCGTCACATTCAACGGGCCGGTCATCGCCAACAAGCTCTGGTTCTCGCAAGGCGCCGAATACCGCATAGACAAGCGGCGCGTCCTGGCGCTCACTTTTCCAAACAACGAGACGGTCACCGAGTCGGTCAATTCCTTCACGCAGGTCGATTACATTCCCAACGCGACGCATTCCATCACCGGCGCCATCCATGTCTCGCCGCGACAGGCGAAATTCTTCAATCTTGATTTCTTCAACCAGCGGCCGGTCACGCCCAACTACCGCGCGCGCGATTACACGGGCGTCGTCAGCGATCGCTGGACGCTGGGGCAGAACCTGCTGGAAAGCGTGATTTCAATTAAAAAAGCCGGGATAGACGTCTGGGCGCAGGGCGAGGGCGAGATGACTCTTACGCCGGTCGGGAATTCCGGCAATTACTTCAACTCCCAGGATCGCCACTCGTCACGCTACGAGTTGATCGAGACGCTGTCTCTGCAGCCCATTAAATCCGCCGGCTCGCATAACCTGAAATTCGGCGTCAACATTATGCGGGCGCATATTGACGGGTTATACCAGGCGCGGACGGTCAACATCACGAACACACAGGGCGAATTGCTGCGGAGGATCGAATTCACCGGCGGCGGCGAATACCGGCGCAACGATTTGGAATACGCGGCCTTCGCTCAGGATCACTGGCTGATCACGCCCAAACTGGCCCTGGACCTGGGCGCGCGGGCCGAACGGCAGGGAGTGACCGAAACCTTCCGCATCGCGCCGCGCGCGGGATTGGCATGGACTCCGTTCGGCAATCAACGGACCGTGGTGCGCGGCGGTTACGGTCTCTTCTACGACCGCGTCCCGCTCAACATCTACGCCTTTGAGAGAATCCCTGAGCAGGTGATAACGACATACGGTCCGGGAGGCGTAATCCTTGACGGCCCGCGCCGGTTCGCCAACGTCATCGACAGGGTGGCGGTCAATGACACGCCTTTCGTCGTGCGTGAAAACGTGAAAGGCAATTTCGCGCCGTACTCCGGCACGTGGACGTTCGAGGTCGAGCATCCCGTCTCCAGAAACCTTCGGGTGCGCGCCAATTACCAGGCCAGCAACTCATATGGGCTGATGACTGTCACGCCCAGGACATTGGAGGGGCGCGACGAGCTGGCGCTCGGCGGCGGCGGTCAGTCCCGCTACCGCCAGTTCGAGGTGATGTCCAAGCTCTCATGGCGAGAAAACCAGAGCCTGGTCTTCTCTTACGTGCGCAGCCGCATTCGCGGCAATCTGAACGAGCTCAACAACTACCTGGGCAATTACCCGTTTCCGCTGGTTCGCCCGGATCAGTACGTCAACCTGCCGGCCGACCTGCCGCATCGATTCCTGGCCTGGGGCACTGTAAAATTGCCGTGGAAGGCGCGCGTTTCGCCGCTCGTGGAATGGCGCACGGGTTTGCCTTACGCGGTCTTCGACGAGGGCCAGAATTACGTCGGCCAGCCCTACTCCGACAAGACGCGCTTCCCGAAATTCTTCTCGCTCGACGCGCGATTCATACGCGAGTTCGAGATCAATAAGGTGGTCCAGAATATGTTCAAGCACAAGCTCAAAGACCCGACCTCCGTGCGCGTCTCGATCAGCGTTTACAACGTGACCAATCATTTTAACCCGTCGTCCGTCCACGCGAATGTCGTCGATCCGCAGTTCGGTTTGTTCTTCGGCCAGAACAAGCGGCGCTTCCGTGTGGACTTCGACCTGGTTTTCTAAATCAGACCAGGCAAGATCAGGTCAGTACCGCGACCGTTAGGGAGCGTCGCAGTGGCCTGGATAACGCTCCCTACCGGTCGCGGCGCTGAATCGATGTGCCAATTTGTGTGATCTGATTTAGTTTGTAGTTCCGCCTTCAGGCGGTTAGACTCAGCGATAACGCTCATGGAGCTACGCTTCCTGAAGTCGTGACTTCATGCGATTTTTTGAGGAAAGAATATGGAGCGAAATCTTGTTTAAACATGACCTGGCTGATTTAGTGGAGGAGACTTCCACTTCCGTTTCCCGCCCCGCATTCGATCAACTCTCCCCGCGAATCCATCTATCGTTACTGCTTCTGCTGGCCGCGTTGATATACGTGGGCAGCGCGTGGAGCCCGTCGCTGCAGGATGACGCGGACGCCGCGCACGCCGAAGCGGCCCGCGAGATGGTCGAGCGCGGCGACTGGGTGACGCTGCACATCAACGGCGTTCGTTATCTGGAAAAGGCGCCGCTGATATATTGGGCGGTGGCGGCGTCGTACAAGATTTTCGGCTTCACCGAATTCGCGACGCGGTTTCCGCTGGCGCTCGGAGCAATGCTGCTGGTCGCGGCCGTCTATTATTTCGGGCGCTGGATGGGCGGCGGCAGGGCGGGCTTCTATTCAGGGCTGGCGATGTGCACGGGCCTGGGAGTATACCTGTTCACGCGCATCATGATCCCGGAAGTCGTCATCTCGTTCTTCATGACAGTCGCGTTCTATTTCTTCCTGAAAGTTTATCTGGGCGAGTTGGAGACCAGATACGCCTACGTGTTTTACGCCTGCATGGCGGCGGCGGTGCTGACCAAGGGGCTGATCGGGATCGTCTTCCCCTGCGGGGCGCTGTTCGTTTTCGTGTTGATGACGAATGGTTGGAAGCAGTTGTTGAAGATGCGCCCGATCACGGGCGCGCTTCTGTTTCTGGCCATCGCCGTCCCCTGGCACGCGCTGGCCATCTGGCGCAACGAAAAATTTTTCTGGTTCTATTTCATCAACGAACATTTCCTTCGCTACCTGGGCAAACGCGAGCCGGTCGATTACGACACGGTTCCGATCGCCTCGTTCTGGCTGCTGCATCTGGTCTGGCTCTTTCCGT